>DATBBP010000337.1:0-9771 GCA_036270935.1 Gemmatimonadaceae bacterium | reverse complement strand
CAGTCACGAGGCGAACCCAGATGCCAGCGATTACGAGTCCGGACCCGGCGAGCATCGCGAGGTGCAGCGGTCGCCAGTATGCCGTTGCCGAGATCGTCTGCAACTGAGCCGCCGCGTTGCCACCGAGCATCGGGTGGAATGCGGCTCCGACGCCAAGCAGCGCCGTACCGAGCAATAGCGCGATCGCGAGCGGACGAACGAGACTCGCCACTTAGATTCTCCGCGATGATTGAGCGAACGTCGCGCGAATGACCGACTCGCCGGTGTTCTCGGCAAATTATGTGTGCGTCGTCACGGGCGCGAGTCGCGGTATCGGTCTAGCGACTGCCGCAGAGCTCACGCGACGCGGCGCTACCGTCGTCACTCTCGGCCGGAGCGCGAGTAGCACGATCGTCTGCGACCTCGCATCGTTGGCGTCGATTCGCGATGCGGCGGCCCAGATCAGCATTCGCTATCCGCGCATCCAACTGCTGATCAACAATGCCGGCGTTCAGCATCTTCATCGGACGCTGAGCGTCGACCGCATTGAAGAGACGCTGGCTGTGAACCATCTCGCGCCATACCTGCTTACGCGGTTGCTACTGCCGTGTCTGCGCGCGGGCTCGCCGGCCCGCGTGGTCACCATCTCATCGTCGCTCGCGCGCTGGGGACGCATCGACTTCGATGATCTCCAGGGTGAGCGCGGTTACAACGGCACGCGCGCCTATCTGCAATCGAAGCTGGCGAACATCATGTTCACGGCGTCGCTCGCTGAGCGGCTCGAAGGCTTCGGGGTCGCAGCGGTGTGCGTCTATCCCGGGCTCGTCGTCACCGATCTGCTGCGCGAACGGTGGTGGTGGCGCGCGCGTTGGCTGCGGCCACTCTGGCGAGCGCTGTTTCTCTCACCTAACGACGCGGCGGCGAGAGTCGTTGCCGCGGCAACGGCTCCCGCCGCCATTCGCACGCCGTTCTGTTTCACGTTAGGTGGTCGACCGGTGCCTGTGCCTTCCCAAGCACGCGACGCAACAGCGCGCGAGCGACTCTGGAGGCTCAGCGCAGAGCTAGTCGGCGTCGATCTCTGACGGCGGCCCGTTGCGCGCGCGATCGAACGCAGCTTGTGCGTAACGACGCACGCCTGGCCACTCGCCGCAGTGACGCACGATCTCGGTCCCCCACCCGCACTTCAAGTCGGATTCGACGTCTTCGAAGGATCGATCCGCGTATTCGGGGTTCCGTCCAGCGAGATGACCGGCGACGTACGCCGGCCGCACGTCTTCGAAACGGCGATCGGCCGGTCCCACCTGGTTGAAGTGTCGCCGGAACGCGTCGTCATCGTCTTTGGTCATCGCGTCCGCAATGCCGCGACCGGCCCACCAACCGCCGACCGCGCCGGCAATCCCACCCACGATGAGGCCAACGGGGCCACCCACCGCACCGATCGCCATTCCACCCGTTGCGCCAAGAAATCCACCTGCGCTCTCGCCAACAGTTTCGGCGTCGCGCTTTACACGCGGACGAGAGCCCTCTCCGGCTGCCCCACTCTCGGGCTCCGTCAGCGAATAATCCCCGTCCGTACGCTCGTTGGTCGACATCGTAGTCTCCGTCCGATAGCATTCGCAGCCGGCCTGTGCATTTTGTGGTCCGGGCGACCTCTCCGCTCAAGTGTTTTCGATGCGCCTTTTTTCATCCCGACCACGCCAACCCGAGTCGTACTATCGGAGCCGTCGCGACGATTTCACCGCCGGTGTCACGATCGCGGCCGGGATCCTCGCTGCCCTGATGCGCGGCGCGCAGTATTGGCTACTTATCGTGCGCGGCGTTAGGCGCCTCGACCCCGCGCGCGGCCTGTGGGCTTTCATGTGGGTCGTTGTGAAAGCAGCGTTCGTTGGCGCGCTGTTCGGCTTCGCGATCGGCTGGACGCTCGGCTTCTTCTGGGAGCACTGGCACCGCCGCCGTAGAGCACGTCGCATCGCCTAGCGGAATCGGTCCGAATTTGCGATAAGACTCAACTCACCGCCACCGTCACTCGACAATGCGCTCCGCCGCAACTACTCCAGAGGCCTATCTCGAGCAATTACCCGCCGATCGTCGCGCGGCGCTCGCCGCGGTGCGCAACGTCATTCTCGCAAATCTGCCTAACGGTTTCGAGGAGTCGATGGCGAGCGGCCTGATCGTCTACGGTGTAGCGTCGCAGCGAATCGCGACGCCGAATGCTCAGGCGCTCTGGTACGTCGCGCTCGCCGCGCAGAAGAATTACAACTCGCTCTACCTCATGTCGGTGTACGGCAACAAGGATCACGAGCGGCGCCTGCGCGACGCATTCGCCAAGGCTGGCAAGAAGCTCGACATGGGCAAATCCTGCATCCGTTTTCATGAGGCCGATGAGCTCCCGCTCCATGTCATCGGTGAGTTGATCGCGAGCGTGTCCGTCGAGAAGTGGATCGCGATCTTCGAAGCGTCACGGCGCAAACCAACGAAACGCGGCAATGCCTGAGAGCACCGAAGTCGTTATCGTCGGCGCGGGCATCGCCGGAATCGCTGCCGCCTATCACTTAGCGTCGCGACGCGGCGTTCGCCGCGTCCTTCTTATCGACGAGCACGAACCGCTGACGCTCACGAGCGATAAGGGTACGCAAGCCTATCGCAATTGGTGGCCCGGGCCAGACTCGACGATGCTGCGGTACATGACGCGCAGCATCGACATCCTCGAGGAGATCGCCGACGAAAGCGCCAACGCGTATCGCCTGAATCGGCGTGGCTACGTCTTCGTCACCGCCGACAACGAAGGCGTCGACCGTTTGCGTGCGAGCGCACGCCAGGTCTCCGCGTACGGGATGGGCGAACTGCGCGAGCATATTGGCAACGCCGCTGACTATCGTCCCGCGCCAGCCGAAGGGTACCGCGACCAGCCGACAGGAGCCGATTTTCTTCCCGGCGATGTGGCTCGACGTGTCTTTCCTGGTCTCGCGTCCGACGTGAAGGTCGCGCTGCACGTTCGCCGCGCGGGATGGATGAATGCCATTGCGTTAGGCAATTGGATGCTGAAACGCGCCATCGCCGCCGGCGTCACGTTCGTGTGCGATCGCGTCACTGGATTCGCACTCGAGGGTGGCCAGATTCGCCGCGTCCGTCTGGCATCGGGATCCTCGATCGCCACGGAGCGCGTCGCGCTCGCCGCGGGCCCTGGCCTGCCGGAGCTCGTGCGCCTTCTCGGCATCGATCTCCCACTCTTCCACGAACTGCATGCGAAGGTAACGCTGCGTGACACTCGAGGCATCGTCGCGCGTAACCTGCCGTTCTTGATCTGGAACGACCCCGTCGTTGTGCCATGGAACGACGCCGAACGCGCCGAGATGATGCACAACGAGAACGCGCGGCGCCTGCTGTCGCCATTCCCGGGCGGGGTGCACGTTCGGCCGATAGACGGTCCCCATGGCGATGAGCTGTATCTCATTTGGACGTACGACATCGAGCCGCGCTCCTATTCCTGGCCACCGAGATTCGATCCGAGCTACGGCGAGGTCGCGATTCGTGGCAGCGCTCGGATGATGCCTGGGTTGTCGGCCTATTTTGGAATGGCGTCACAAGCGCTCGTCGATGGCGGCTACTACTGCAAGACGAGCGAGAATCGGCCGCTCGTCGGCCCACTCGGCGTCGATGGCGCGTATGTGTTAGGCGCGCTGTCCGGATTCGGCATCATGGCGTCGCACGCCGGCGCCGACCTTCTCGCAGCGCATCTGACAGGTGACACGCTGCCGGAGTACGCAAAGTGGTTTCTACCGTCCCGCTACCAGGACCCGAGCTATTGTGCCGAGGTCGAGAAGTGGGGCACGCAGGTTGGCCAACTTTGATGTCTCGGGGAAAGCGTAACTGCGGGAAGCACATCTGCCGACAGGAGAAACAGAAACCGACCGCGCGAGATGGCCGAACAGCCGCGTCGTCCCACTCCTGTTGACTTTCGACAGGACCCCTTCAACGTTCTGTCGAAGGTCTAGAGAAGCTGCGGTTGTTTCTCTGGACACGACGCTCTGACCTCTGCCCTTTGCCTCGTGCCTTCCGCGCCCTCCGCTGCTGACGTCCTTCGCGGCACTCTCGACCTTCTCGTTCTCAAAACGCTCACCCTCGCTCCGATGCACGGCTGGGGCATCAGCCAGCGCATCCAGCAGTTCTCCCGCGGCGTCCTCGACGTCAATCAGGGCTCGCTTTACCCCGCTCTTCAGCGACTCGAGCAGAAGGGCTGGATTGAAAGCGAGTGGCGCACGACGGAGAACAACCGCCGAGCGAAATATTACCACCTCACGCGCGACGGTCGCCGTGCGGTCGGTGACGAAGCCGCGAGCTGGCGGCGTTACGTCGAGGCGGTCGAGCTCATTCTGCAGGTCAGCTGAGGGTCGATTCAATGGCAACCGTCAAAGGCATCCGCGCGCGTCTTCGCGCCCTCGTCCACCGCCGCAGCGCCGAGCGTGCGCTCGACGAGGAGCTCCGATTCCACATCGAGATGGAGACCGAGAAGAATCTGCGAGCCGGCATGACCGCAACCGAAGCGCGTCGCCGTGCGCTACGCGACTTCGGCGGCGTCGAGCCGACGAAGGAAGCGCATCGCGACGTCCGTGGTCGCTGGCTCGAGGAGCTCGCCGCCGACACTCGTTATGCGCTGCGGACGTTGCGTCGCGCGCCGGTGCTTGCGGGGGCGGCGATTATCACGCTCGCCCTGGGAATCGGCGCGAACACAACGATCTTTTCGGCCGTCAATGCGGAGATTCTCAAGCCGCTCCCCTTCGCCAATCCTGGCCGGCTCGTTATGCTCTGGGAGGAAAACCCGGACAAGGGGTGGCACCAGCAAATCTGCGCGCCGGCGAACGCATTCGACTGGAAGGATCAGGTCCGCGCCTTTCGAGACGTCGCGTTGTATTTCCAGAACGCTGGACAATCGACGCTCACGGGCGAAGGCGCACCCGTGATCCTCAAATCTGGTGGTGTCACCGGCAACTTCTTCGATCTGCTTGGCGTTCATATGCAGCTGGGACGTGCGCTCATGCCTGACGAGACCTGGTCCGCCAGCGGTGTCGCGCACACGGTGGTGATCTCCGATCGCCTCTGGCGCGAGCGCTTCGGCACCGATCCCCATGTTGTTGGACGCAGCATTCGCATCGATGGCAATCCGGTGGAGATCGTCGGTGTTGCGCCGGCAGGATTCAGCTTTCCCGTCGAGGGCGTGGATTTTTGGCAGCCGATGGCGTGGAAGCCCGAGTTCCGCGGACAGATCTTCTTCCGACGCGCGCACTTCGTGCGCGCGATTGCGCGTCTCGCTCCCGATGCCTCCTTCGAGACCGCAGACGCGCAGCTTCAGACGGTGGCCAATCGGCTCAAAGTCCAGTATCCCGAAACCAACAAGTACATGGGTGCGGGCCTCACTCCGCTCCACCGCTTCCTCCTCGGCGACACGCAGCTGCCGTTGCTCGTGCTCCTCGCGTCCGTCGCGCTACTGCTGCTGATCGCCTGCGCAAATGTCGGTAACCTGCTTCTCGTTCGAGCCGTTGGCCGCGAACGCGAGGCGGCGCTCCGCCTAACGCTTGGCGCCGGCCGTCCGCGTCTTGCGAAGCAAGCACTCACGGAGAGCCTCGTTCTTTCGGCGCTCGGCGGCAGCGCCGGCGTCGCACTCGGTGTCTTTGGAATCCGAGTGCTCGAGGCGCTTCTTCCTGTGGGCATGCTTCGCACATCACACTTCGAGGTGGACTGGACGGTGCTCGGCTATGTCCTCCTCATCGTGCTCGGGAGCGGCATCCTCTTCGGTACCGCGCCCGCCTTCTGGATGGGCCGTCGCAGTCCCGCGGAATCGTTGAAGGAAGGAGGGCGCGGTGGCGACTCGCGGCGGATGCGCCGTTGGACGGAGCTGCTCGTTATCGGCGAGGTGGCACTCGCCGTTGTTCTCACGTTAGGCGCTGGACTGCTCGTCCGCAGCTTTCGCGAGCTCATGGACGTGGATCCTGGTTTCAATCCCCGCGGCGTGCTCGCAACGCAAATCGCTTTGTCGGGAGCGAAGTACGACTCTGCATCCCAGCAGCGGCTCTTCTTCGAGCAGATCATCGAGCGCGTCAAGGCGTTGCCTGGTGTCGAAGGCGCCGCGGTCACGACGGTGCCTCCACTTGTTGGTACCGGCTACACAAGCGATTTCGTCATCGCGGGACGGCCTGCTGGGGAGTACTACACCGAGATCACGCATCGCTCGGTGACCCCGGATTACTTCCACGTCATGCACGTCCGGTTACTTCGTGGACGAGTTTTTAGTGCGGCGGACAAGCAAGGCGCGCCGCCGGTGGTCGTCATCAACGAGCAGGTCGCGCAGAAATACTTCAAGGGCCAGGACCCAGTCGGCCAGCGCATTACCTTCGACAAGGTCCCTAACGATTCGTCGCAGTGGTCGACGATCGTCGGCGTCGTCGCCGGTGAGCGCCAGCGAGACCTATCGTCCGAGCCGCTGATCGAGGCCTATATCCCCTACGCGCAGGAAGTGCAGTCGGCGGTCTCGCTCATGACCCGTACGGGCAGCGATCCGACCAGCGTTGTCCCGGCGATTCGGCGGATCGTCGGCGAGATGGATCGTGACATCGCCATCATCGACGCACGCTCGATGGAGGCCATACGCACCGCATCGCTTGCCCGTGAGCGTTTTCTCATGGCGATGCTCGTCCTTTTCGCCGGCGTTGGGCTATTGCTGGCCGTGGTCGGCGTCTACGGCGTTCTGGCCCAAGTTGCACGGCGCCGAACCCGTGAGATGGGTATTCGCATTGCGCTTGGATCGCCGATCGGTCAGGTGCGATGGTTGGTCGTTAGGCATGGACTCGGGCTCGTGACCGTCGGCGTCGCCATCGGGATAACGGTTGCGCTCGTCGCGACGCGTGGCCTCAGTGCGCTGCTGTATCACACCGCGCCCGCCGACCCGGTGACATTCATCACGATTCCATTGCTGCTTGCCGCCACCGGGGTCGCGGCGGCGTGGGTGCCGGCCTTGCAAGCGAGTCGCGCGGATCCTGCCGTGGCGTTGCGCTCCGAGTAGCTTACCGACTCGAACAACCCTCATTAGGTCGGACGAACTCGAGCTCACGCATCGAGGTTGCCTGGAACCCTCGAGGCAGCCTCGGCGATTTGCGCCCAGTGGAACGACTCTTTCATTGCCGTCCCGTGCTGAGGACGACTCTCTCACGCACGCAATGACGCATAGAAAGATCAAAGACGGGGACGGAAAATCGTGGGATGTCTGGGAGGTTTATCCTGCGGTCGTCGAGCGGCGCATGAGCGGAGAATACCCCGCGGCGCCGCCGCGCGACGCAGCTACGACAGAGCGCCGCGAAGTTCGTCTCCTCGTACCATCCGCGCTCCAACAAGGCTGGCTCGCATTTCAGACCGGCAACGAGCGCCGTCGCCTCGCGCCAATTCCCCGAAACTGGACCACGCTCGACGACGACGCGCTCCTCGCGCTCCTTTGTCAGGCGAATCACCTTAGCGACGGCACGTCGAGGTGACGATCAGAATCGCGCTTCGACGTACATGTCTACGCGCACTCGCTTCTGCGGATACAGACCGCGCGCGACGTCGAACCGGAACAAGCCGTCCATGAACGAGGAGCCAACGCCGACGCCGCTCATCGGACGCCCGAGCTGATCCTTGTACAGCAGGGCTCGATCGCCCGTCCAGCCGATGTCGCTGAACAACGACGGACGCACTCCGCCAGCGTCGTACGCCAGCTCCGTGCGTGTGAGCCAGTAGGCGTTGCCGCTCTGCGCCGTGTCGGGACGTTGGCCGCGCACGGTCTGCGCGCCGCCGAGGTACCACAAACGCTGCGTCGGCACGGTTCCTACCGTCGTTCCACCGGAGAGAGTAACCGCGCCGATCAGGTGCGACGGCAGTCCATGAGACAATGTGAAATCCGCCGCGCCCCGTGCATAACGATTCCACAATGAATCGTTCTTCGAAAGAGCCGTCGCCGCCTCGAGGCGGATGTCCGTCAGAAGCCGCAATCCTCTCGGATCGAGACCGGCCGTATGATTCACACGCAACCCGGTGCCGACATATTGCTCGTCTTCGGCGACGATGTTCGGAATGAACGAGGGGCCGAGCGAGAAGTCCGTCTTCTGCTTCGCCGTGCGCTCGTTCTCGAAGAACAGCCGCCAGTCGATGTGGGCTCCGTCGCTCCGCGGATCACGCGTACGCGTCAGCTCGACACCGGTCGAGCGGTAATAGAAGCCCTCGTCCCGTCCGAAGAGCAGCGCCGACACGGAGCTGCCGAAGGAAAGCGGATTGCCCCAATCGTTTGCGGCGACGAGTCGATTGTAGCCCGTGAGCGCATACGTCTTCTCGAGATTCGTTCGCTCGACGGTCAATTCGACGTTAGGCTCGAAATCGGCGAAGCCGATACGGCCGACGGCGCGCGCATTGTAGCCGCCGCCGAGCTGTTGCTCGGCCTCCCCACCAACCGAAAAGCCTTCGACACGATTGTATCGCATGTATTCCGAGCCCCACCGCAATGTTGGCGGGGGCAGATGGCCCGTCCCGAGAAGGAATGGCGGCTGCGCGCCCAGCGAGAGTGCCTCGGCAATCAGTGCGTCTCGCTCCTTGGCACCAAACACCTCCTCTCCTGCGTCGAAGATCGAGCCGGGCAGGTCCGGTGAGTTCGCGAGTTTTTTGATATCGCACGGCACGCGATAGGCCGTCTGCAGCTGCACACCGTCCCGCCATCCCTCGGTGTGCCTCATGATCCTGTACTCGCTCGTGTCGCACTCGCTGGGCGGCGCCTTGAGGAGGCCTTCCCTGATGGAGTCTCGTCGCGCATGTCGCAACGCTCGCAGCGAATCGCGCATGTGATTCGCCACCGAATCTGGAAGCGTGTCCAATCGCAGCTGGCTTGCAACGACAACCGGTCCCGGAAGGGAGTCGCGACCGTTCACCGACGAATACTTGAAGCTTTGCTCCATCTTGAACGGCACGCGCATGAAGGAGACCTGCGCGCCTCCTTCCGCGGCCCGCAGCCGCGGCAGCCAGAACCGTCCCTCGTACAATCCGTATTCGATGGCGACAGCGCTGACCTGCGCATGCATCGGCGAGATCATCGGCATCACCCACTTTGGTATGTCATCCTGCGCGTGAGGGTCGTCCTGCTTAGCGACCTCCCAGATATCGAGCGGCGCCGCGAACCGATAAGCCGCGCGCACGAGCTGTCCACTCTTCGTGTCGAACCACAGCGAGCCGACGACCAGATTCCACTTGGGCTCACGCGGCCGAACGCGGAGTTCACGCAGCTTGATGGTTGATTTGTCCGGGAGACGAATATCGATGGAGTCGCCGCTTTCGTACTGGTAGTACGCCTCGGATCCACGAGCGAGGGGGTGAACAAACTCACGCTCGTCGACACTCGATCGCGCCGCCCCCGTCCCGATCCAAAGCGCCTCGTAGCCCGGGTAATAGGGAATGGCCGCCATGTCGGCCTCTTCGGCCATGTCTTGCTGAGCTTCCTCCTGTGCCTCCGCTGGCGCAATCGGGATCGCGGTTCGCTGGCCTTTGACGTCGATCCAAGCACCGATCCCACGCTGCCACCGGACGCGCGAAACATTCTCGGTTCGGAAAATCAGACGATCGCGCCCGATTCTCGAGAAGCCCATTCCTGCGGAAATGCGTTGATATGCCGTTGCGTCATAGCTGAGAAGGGCTGAGTCCTGCGACATGCGCGAGACGCGCGCTCGTTCGAGGAGTTCTCGTGCGGTTGGGTCCCGAAAAGCTGTCGCGAGAACCTTCGCC
>DATBBP010000336.1:0-2004 GCA_036270935.1 Gemmatimonadaceae bacterium | reverse complement strand
ACCAACGGCGGACGCGTGCTCGCGATCACTGGCCATGCCGCTACCTTCGAGGACGCGCAGCGCATCAGTCGCGACTTCGCCTCACGAGTGGAGTTCGAGGGCAAGCAATTCCGTGAAGACATCGGTTGGCGCGAGCTTGCGCGTTTGACAGCCGCGGGCCATGCCGGAGCTGCCTGAGACCGAGACCATCGCGCGCGATCTCGACCGCGAGATCAGTGGAGCGCGAATCACCGAGGTCCACGTCACGAAAGGGGACGTCCTTCGCGAAGTCTCCGCGCGCGAGCTGCGACGGCGCCTCAGGGGCGCGAGCATTACGCGTGGCTGGCGACGCGCGAAGCTCGTCGTCCTCGATCTCTCGACCGGCGATCATCTCGTTGTACAGCCGCGATTCACCGGTGCGCTGCTCATCGACACCGGTGATCTCCCAGAGCGCGAGCGCGTGTACTCGACGCTCGAGCTCGCGCTCGACGACGGCCGCTCGATCCATTATCGCGACATTCGCCGGCTTGGCACCGTCTCGCTCATGCACCACGAGCGATTCGAGCGCTACTCATCCGCGCTGGGGATCGAGCCACTTGACCCCGCGTTCACAGCCGAGCATCTATCGGTGCTTCTTCGGGGCTCTCGACAAGCCGTAAAAAAGGTCCTGATGGATCAGCGTGCGGTGGCTGGCATCGGCAACATCTACGCAAACGAAGCACTGTGGCGTGCCCGGGTCGATCCGTCGCGCGTCGCGCACCGCGTCTCTCCCGATGAGGCCGAGCGTCTCCGCTCGGCGATCGTCGATGTCCTGACCGAATCCATCGCCGCGCGCGGTACGAGCTTTCGCGACTATCGCGACGCCAGCGGCGCGCGGGGAGGTTTCGTCGAGCGACTCGCGGTCTATGGACGCGCGGGCGAGCTCTGTCCTCGCTGCGGTGCCCGATTGGTCGGCACCCATGCCATCGATGGGCGGATGACGGTGCTGTGCGCGCGCTGCCAAAGCTAGAGCTTCGGCCCCCGACGTCCGATGCGCAGCTCGGCGTCATGCACGACGACGTCCGCTCGCGCGCGGAGAACCGGCCCGGAGTTTATCGAATGCTCACGACGGCCGGCGAAGTGGTCTATGTCGGCAAGGCAAAGCGGCTGCGTACGCGACTCTTGAGCTATTTCCGTTGCGCATTCCCCGAGGAGAAGGGTGCCCGCATTCTCCGCGAGGCCGACCGCATCGAGTGGGACTACACGCCGAGTGAGTTCGCCGCGCTGCTGGAAGAATTGCGGGAGATCAAACGGCTGCGGCCTCGATTCAACGTCGCGATGAAGCGCGACGGACGGAATTTCTGTTTCCTCAAGCTCACGAGGGGAGGCGCCCCGAAGTTCGTCGTCGTTCGCGGTCCGAGCCAAGACGATTCTTCGATTTACTACGGCCCGTTCCAGGGCGCGCAGCGCGTCGGCGAGGCCGTGCGCGAGTTGAACGACGCGCTCGGCTTACGAGATTGCGCAAATGACCAGGCAATGCATTTCGCGGATCAGCCGGAATTGTTCAGCATCTTCCCACGCACACCCGGCTGCATCCGTTTCGAGGTCAAGAAGTGTCTCGGTCCATGCGTGGGCGGTTGCACGGCGCGGCAATATCAGGAGCGCGTGAAGCTTGCACGCGCGTTTCTCGACGGCGATGATGATGGTCCAATCGAAACGCTGCGCGCCGAGATGGAGCGCTCGAGCGACCGGATGGAGTTCGAGCGCGCGGCGTCGCTAAGGGACAAGCTGCACCGCCTCGAGGCGCTGAAGGAACAATTTTTTCGGCTGAAATTTGCCGTTGAGACACTCTCGTTCGTCTATCCTGTAGCTGGGCACGAAGGCCCGGATCGGCTGTACTTGATTCGTCGCGGACGTGTGCGCGCGGAGATGGATTTGCCGCGGTCCGCGGACGATCAGGCACGATTGACGTCGCTCGTCGACGAGGTCTTCGCGACCGTCGAGCGAGAGAGGTCGCAGATCCCGACGCACGAGATCGATGAATTG
>DATBBP010000335.1:0-4428 GCA_036270935.1 Gemmatimonadaceae bacterium | reverse complement strand
GCGCGCCGTCTTCTGCGAGAGCGTCGGGAATCCGGCGGGGAATGTCTGCGACCTCGAGGCACTCGCGACGGTCGCGCATGCGCAGGGCGTGCCGCTGATTGTCGACAATACGGTCCCGACGCCGATCCTGCTCCGGCCGATCGAGTTTGGCGCCGACATCGTGGTCCACTCGCTCACGAAGTTCTTGGGCGGGCACGGGACGACGATGGGCGGCGTCATTGTCGACTCGGGGAAGTTCCCCTGGGCGGAACACCCGGCGCGGTTCTCGATGTTCTCGGAACCCGATGCGTCGTATCACGATCTCGTCTATACCGAGCACTTTGGCGATGCCGCTTACATCGGCCGGTGTCGCAGCGTGTATCAGCGGACGCTCGGCTCGGTGCTCTCGCCGCTCAGTGCGTTCCTGCTGCTCCAGGGCATCGAATCGGTGGCGCTCCGGATGGAGCGCCATGTCGAGAATGCGCGGAAGGTCGCGGAGTTCCTGCGCGATGACCGACGCGTCGAGTGGGTGAACTACGCGGGCTTTGCCGAGAGTCCCTATTACGCGCTGACACAGAAGTATCTGTGCGGGCGGGCGTGCTCGATCCTGACGTTTGGCATCCGCGGCGGTTTCGCGGCGGGCACGCAATTCTACAACGCGCTCGGCTTGATCAAGCGCGTGGTGAATCTCGGCGACTCGAAGTCGCTGGCCTGTCATCCAGCGTCGACGACGCATCGGCAGATGAACACCGCCGAGCAGGCGAAAGCGGGAGTCACACCAGAGATGATTCGCCTGAGCATCGGCATCGAGCATATAGATGACATTGTCGAGGACCTGGACCAGGCGCTTGCTTCTGCGATCGCTACCCCTAGCACGAATGAACCGGCGTTAGGCGAATTGAGTCACTCATCGCGCTCACACGTGGCGGCACAATGAGCGGTGCGTCGTTCGACTCGACGACTGGGTCGATCCAGCCAGGAGAAGGCAACGGAAAACGCGAGCCCCTCGTGATTGGACTCGTTAACAACATGCCCGACGCTGCCCTGGAGCGGACGGAGCGGCAATTTCGCGAGCTACTCGGCGCTGCCGGTGCGGAACACGACGTTCGACTCCGTCTCTTTTCGTTTCCTGAGCTCATCCGCAGCGAAGCGGCTCGTGCGTATGTCGCAGAGCACTACGAGCCGATCGATGAGCTTTGGCATGGCGAATTCGATGGCCTCGTCGTGACGGGCGCCGAGCCGCGCACTCCTGTTCTGCCTGACGAGGTCTATTGGCCATCGCTCACACGGCTCATCGACTTCGCGAACGAGACCGCGACGTCGACGGTGTGGTCCTGCCTCGCTGCGCATGCCGTGGTGCTCTACCTCGATGGCATTCAACGAAGGCGGCTCGGCGAAAAGATTTCGGGCGTGTTCCGCTGTCAACGGACCGGCGCGGCTCCGCTCGCCGACGGACTGTCGTCGAGTTGGCTGGTACCGCATTCGCGCCTCAACACGCTCGATCCGGCGCCGCTCACCGCGGCCGGTTATGAAATCGTGTCGTTTTCGGACGAGGCGGGCGTCGACACGTTCATTCGCCGCACTCGAGCGCTGTTCGTTTTCTATCAAGGGCATCCCGAATACGACGTGGGCGCGCTCCTCCGCGAATATCGGCGCGATGTCGGACGATTTCTCGCCGGCACGATGGAACGATATCCGGAAATGCCGCGTGGGTACTTCGACGACGAGACCGCCGAAGCGTTCATTGCCTTTCGCGCGCGCGCTGAACGCCAGCGGTCGCGCGAGCTTCTCGCCGATCTTCCCGACGACAACGTGCAGGCGACGCTTGCGCGTTCGTGGGGCGACATCGCTCTCCGTCTATACAGGAATTGGCTCTCCGGCATCGTCGCCGAGCGCCACTCCGCCGACTTGTCAGGCGCTGGCGCTGCCGCGGCAGCACGCGCCACTTGAGGAAGCAGCACGATGTCACCTCGCGAGGATCCGATGGCGCCGGTGCCGGCGCTCTTCCCCCCGAAGGACGAGCGCGTTCGCTGGGATGATTATCTCACGCGGGAGCTGATCAGCGCGAACGAGCGCGTGGCGCGCGGGTCAGTCGTACCCACGATCGACATGGCGGCGCTGCGATCGCAGCTCGCCGAATTCGATTTTTCTGCGCCGCGTGCCTTGGACGATCTGTTGCCATGGACGATCGCTCAGCTCGAGCACGGCGTCGTGCACATGACGAACCCACGGTATTTCGGGTTGTTCAATCCCGCGCCGAGCTTCCCTGCCCAATGCGGCGATCGCCTCACGAGCGCATTCAATCCACAACTCGCAACGGCGACTACGTCTCCTGCCGCGGTTGAAATCGAGTCTCACGTAATTCGCGCCGTGGCGCGCCGGGCTGGCCTGCCACCAGAATCGACAGGACACTTCACCTCGGGCGGCTCGGAGGCGAACTACACGGCAGTGCTCTGCGCGCTCACACGCGCCAATCCCAAATTTGCTACCGCAGGCGCACGAGCATTCCAAGGACCTCCGGTCTTCTATATCTCGCGTGAAAGTCACTTGGCGTGGGTGAAGATCGGCCACCAAACGGGGATTGGGCGGTCGGCGGTTCGCCAGGTGTCGACCGACGGTCACGGGCGCATGGACGCCGACGCGCTCGCACGGATGCTCGACGAGGACAAGGCGCGAGGATGTGTGCCGGTGTTGATCGTCGCCACGGCGGGTACCACCAACGCGGGTATGATCGACCCGATCAGCCGATGCGCCGACCTCGCGCGCGAGAACGGCCTCTGGCTGCACGTTGACGCGGCTTGGGGAGGAGCGCTGCTCGCGTCCGAGCGGCTGCGCCCGATACTCGCCGCCATCGAGCGGGCAAGCTCCGTCACGATCGACGCGCACAAGTGGTTTGCGACGACCATGGGCTGCGGGATGTTCATCACGCGGGATCCGGAAATCCTCTCGCAGACATTTCAGGTCTCGACGGGGTTCATGCCGTCGAACACCGCGAGGATCGATCCGTATGTCAACACCGCGCAATGGTCGCGACGATTTCTCGGTGTTCGTCTCTTCCTCTCGCTCGCCGCGGCCGGCTGGTCGGGATATGCTCGACACGTCGAACGGTCCATCGAGCTGATTGCCTGGCTTCGCCGTCTCTTGTCCGCAGAGGGATGGCGGATCGCCAACGAGTCCAGACTCGCGGTGCTTTGCGTCGAGCCGCCCCCTCCCCCTCACCCGGGCACGGCGGACGTGCGCGCGACAGTTCAACAAGTGCTCGCGTCCGGACGCGCCTGGGTTGCCGCGGCGAAGTACGAGGGACGCGACGTAATCAGGATTTGCTTAACACATGGCGAGACAAGCATGGACGATATCCGTGAGCTCGTCACTGCCCTCAGCGAAGCGCATGCAACGACCACTCACGAGTACGTGACGGCGCGTGCGTGAGCGCGGCGCCGAGAGCTTCCACCCTGAGCCTTCCGAGGAGTCTCCAATGGCCGAGAGCATCAGAAACACAATCGTCACACACTTCGAGCAGATAGCCGCGGAGCAGAAGCAGAAGCTGGCAGCATTATCCGATGAATGCCCGCTCATGGAATCGGGGCTCGATTCGCTCGCGTTTGCGGTTCTTGTCGCCCGGCTCGAGGACGCCTTGGGAGTCGATCCGTTCAACGCATCGGAGCACGATGAGTACCCCGTGACGTTTGGCGACTTCGTCCAGATGTACGAGAAGATTCAGCCGAATGTCGCGTCGTAGCGCGTCGTCGCTGTGGGACGCCGTCCGTCACGCGGGTTTCGACCGCGATCCGCGGCTCTGGACGAGTGACACGTCCATCGCGCTCCGGGATCTCGCGCGTGGCTCGGCGCTCGCTCGCCCTCTCGAGGATGTTCGCGGTCGGACGGCCCTCCTCCGGACGTCGGACCAACTCACCGCGGCGCTGGCGCTGATCGAAATCGACGGCGCGGTGCGGCGGCTCGTGCTGTGCCCTCCTGACCTCGACGACGCGCATCTTCCTTATGTAATAAAGACCGCGGGGGTCGACGTCATCGTCACCGATCGTCAGCAGGACGCCGTGACGGACCTTCGCATCGATGACATCGTTAGGTGCGAGCGGACCATTCGCCAAAGGCCGATCGACCGAACCGCGACGCACGACACAGAGTGGATTCTCTTCACGTCAGGCACTACCGGTGTTCCAAAAATGGTCGTGCACGCCCTGACCACACTGACGGGCGCGATCAAATCGACGGGGAATCTCGCTGGTCGTGTGCACTGGGGAACGTTCTATGACGTTCGCCGCTATGGCGGGCTGCAGATTCTGCTACGGGCGCTTCTCGGCGGCGGGTCGCTCGTTCTTTCGTCAGCGGCGGAAGCAACAGCCGCGTTTTTGACGCGCGCGAGGGAGCACGACGTGACGCACGCAACGGGGACGCCTTCTCACTGGCGGCGGGCGCTCATGAGTGGCG
>DATBBP010000334.1:0-7082 GCA_036270935.1 Gemmatimonadaceae bacterium | reverse complement strand
CTCACGCGCAGGTCCTGCAGCAGCTCGACGACCTGCGCGCGTCGCGATGCCAGCGGCTGCTCGCGAATGTCTTTGCCGCCAACCTCGAGCAGGTCATAGACGACGAGCACCACCGGCACCTCCTCGAGGATCTTCGCGCCTAACGACTTCCTCCCAATGCGTCGTTGGAGGTGCGCGAAGGGCAGGGGACGCCCGTCCTTCCACGGCATGATCTCTCCGTCCAACACCGTGCCGTCCGGAAGCCAGTCGGCCACGCGACCGATTTCGGGAAAGCGATCGGTCACGAGCTCTTCCCCGCGCGACCAGAGGAATGTTCTTCCCGCTCGACGCACGAGCTGCGCGCGAATGCCATCCCACTTCCACTCTGCCTGCCATTCCGCCACATCGCCGAGGGACTCGATGCTCTCCTCGAGCGCGTACGCGAGGTAGAAGGGATACGGGCGCGAGATATCGGCATCGGTCGTTTCGGTGGCGACGAGCGCGTCCCATGACGCCGCGCTTGGCTCCCACACACCCGTTAGGCGATGGGCGATGACCCCTTCGGCAATGCCACTCGCTCGCGAGAGCGCACGAATAACCAGAGGCTGCGAGACACCGACGCGAAATCCGCCCGTGATGAGCTTGTTCCACACAAAGCGTTCCGCGCTCGGGAGCTCGCGCCAAGATGCAAGAATTGCCTCGCGTTGTTCGCTCTCGTCGTGACCGGCGAGGGCGAGCAGGTGGTCCTCGATCCAGACGTGAAGCGGGCGTTCGACCGCGACGCTCGCTTCGGGGAGGAGCAATGTGATCGTCTCGGCGAGATCGCCGACGGCTGTGTAGCACTCGTCGAACAACCACTGCGGAACGCCGCTCGCGTGAGTCGCCCAATCGGCGAGCCGGCGCACGGGAATGAGCCGCTTCGGCCGCTCGCCGCTCAGGAAGTGAACCGCCCACGCCGCGTCCGCCGGTTGCGCATTCGTGAAATAGTCGACCATCGCGTCGACTTTTTCACTCGTTCGCGTCGTCTCGTCGATCGCCGTGACGAGCGCGGCAAACTCTCTCACGCGACGATCTCCTCACCAGCGACCGCGAGGTCCTGCAGCTCGGTCTCGCCTTCGCCTTCCCAACCACTCAGCACGGATTCCGCGTCCACGCCGTGCTCGACGAGCCATTTCACGACCGGCTCGCGGTAACCGTGCGTCACCCAGACGCGCTCGGCACCCGTCGCCGCGATGGCGTCGAGCAACGATGGCCAGTCCGCGTGATCGGACAGAACAAAGCCCCGGTCGATGGTCCGTCGACGCCGCGCGCCGCGAATTCGCATCCAGCCCGAGGCGAATCCGGTCGAGATGGCACCGAAACGCCGGAGCCAGAGCGATCCACCGGCTGAAGGAGGCGCGAGCACGAGTCCATTCGAGAAGTCGTGGCCGCGCGGGAGAGCGCTGGCGTAGATCGTGTCCGCGATCGCGACGCCGGAGTCGCGATAGTCACGATTGAGCCGTTCGATCGCGCCGTGAGTGTAGATCGGCCCGATGGCGTCGTCGCGCAGTCCGGCGAGCACGCGTTGCGCTTTGCCTAACGCGTACGCAAAAAGCACGGACGTGCGTCCCATCGCCGCGTTCGTTCGCCACCAGCGACGAATCTCCTCGAGTGCAGTCTCCTCGGGAGACCAGCGATAAATCGGCAGACCGAACGTCGACTCGGTGACGAAGGTGTGGCAGCGGAGTGCTTCGAATGGCGCGCAGGTGACGTCAGGCTCCGTTTTGTAATCGCCGGAAACGACGCACACTTCGCCCAGATAGTCGATGCGTACCTGCGCCGAACCGAGTATGTGGCCAGCCGGATGCAAGGAGACACGCACGCCATTGAGGTCGATCGGTTCGCCGTAGCTGGCGAAGCGGATCGTCGCGCCGGCGCCAAGGCGCGTTCGCAGAACGCGTTCGCCGTCGCGCGCGCCGAGGTAGGCTTCGCATCCCCAGCGCGCGTGGTCGCCGTGGGCGTGCGTGATCACGGCGCGTGGCACGGGCATCCACGGATCGATGTAGAAATCGCCGGCTTCGCAGTAGAGACCGCGTTCGGTGACGGTAAGTAGCACGGGCCGAAATCTACGACCAGGCGCGTGTGGTGCTAAGTTGCAGCGACCAACCGCGAATCCTCATGCGATCGATTCTGCTCTCGTTGCTGGCCACCATTGTCGTTCAGCGTCCGGCGTGCGCTCAAGTCTCGGGTGACACGACTCGCGCGCGCGTCGTGCTCCTCGGCACGGGTACTCCAATCCCTGATCCGGAACGGAGCGGGCCGGGACTGGCGGTCATCGTTGGTGGGGCATCCTACATCGTCGATGCCGGCCCCGGGATCGTTAGGCGAGCGACCACCGCCGCCCGCCAGGATTCGATCCCCGCGCTCCGCGTCGCCAATCTCCGGCGAGTGTTCATCACCCATCTACACTCCGACCACACGCTGGGCCTGCCGGACTTGATGCTCACGCCGGCGGTTATGCACCGGCAAGGGCCGCTCTACGTATATGGTCCACCGGGCACGCGCGCGATGGTTACCAATCTACTCAACGCGTACCGCGAAGATATCGACGTCCGCGTCTACCACGGTTTGGAGCGCGGCGATTCCGCGGCGTACCGGATCGTGGTCAACGAAGTCGCTCCAGGCGTCGTATATCGCGACTCGAACGTCACCGTCACGGCCTTTCGCGTTCCGCATGGGAGCTGGAAGTACGCCTTCGGGTATCGCTTCGACGTGAACGGACGCAGCATCGTGGTTTCCGGCGACACGGGCCCCAGTGAGGCGATCGTCGACGCCTGCCACGGCTGCGACGTGCTCGTGCACGAAGTCTACTCGAAGAAAGGATTCGATAGACTGCCCGCCGAGGGACAGCGCTACCACTCGACGTTCCACACCTCGGCGATCGAGCTCGGCGACCTCGCGACGCGCGCGCGGCCGAAGCTCGTGCTGCTCACTCACATTCTGTTCTTCGGCGAATCCGCGGAGGAGATCGTCGCCGAGGTGCGATCGAGGTTTGCCGGGAACGTGGCCGCCGGTGTCGACTTGGCGGTGTATTGAGTCATCACGTCGTGCTCTGGCAATTCCGGCTAAGAATCGTCAGGCTTCTTCGCCGCCCCATTTCGTCGCGGACTTCTTCTTTTTCGGCCGTCCCGTCTTCGCCGGCACTCGGCTCGACCGCCGCCACAGGCTGAGCGTGGAGCGGTCGTCCAGGAACGCCTCCAGAATTCTCGTGTCCAGCACGTCAAATGCACGCCGCACCCGCACGATCTCTTCCTTGACGTCCTCGGTCGCTCGCGTGTACCTCGCGCGCGCGGCGCCTCGCTCGACGCGTGCGGCCGCATCGAGATCCCGCACGGCAGCGTCGAACTTCTCCAGGAAGTCCTCGCTATAATTGCGCTCCGTAATGAACTCCTCCGCATGCTCGTCCGCGACGCGGCGTATGCGCTTAGCCGCCTCGAGGTGCTTCTCGGGCGAATCTTTGATGCGCGGCACTCGTAGGCTGTCCTCGATGCCAGGGAGTCCCACGAAGATCTCGAGCCCGTCGGCGGCGATCGGGTCGAGATGCTTCCGGAGGAGGATCTTCTTGGCTCGATTGACCGAGCTGCGGGGCGCATGGCGGGACTTCATCGCACTGAGCTGCTTTACCTCCGCCTCGCCGACGGCGCGGACTGCTGCTTGCAGTCGCTTTGCGGCCTCCGTGATGCGCGCCGAGGCGTTCTTCAACTGCGACACAAACGCGATTGCTGACCGGGCAGCCCCTAGCAGGCGCCTCTGTCGATTGTTCATGGAACACCGGGAGGAAACGGAAGGGAGCCGGCGGCTGCCAACGGCATTGAGCATCGTGAGGCATGGCTAGCATAACGCGGTTTTGCCCGCGGCGCCACGGCCGAATGACATCGGGCGCGCGCCAATGACCGCGGGCGCGCGTCACTGTCCATCGGCCAGCACCGATGACCGTCGGCATCACTGGAATGCACTCAGCAGCGCAATCGGTGGCTTTCCAGCGCTGGCGAGTGCCTGCACGACGCTGGCGCGTGGCGAGACGAACTTTCTTAGGCGTTTGGCAAAGCGGGAGATTAGCGATTGAACTCCGGGCGGACGTCATCGGGCCGGCGCAGCGCGGCGCTCGACGACGTGGAATTTCCGACTCGATGGCGAGCTTGGAGAGCGCGAGCGTCCCGCGCGCGAAGGCGGCAATTCGAGTCTCTTTCGATTGTGGGCGGAGCGGAGCGCTGCCGCTGTTAGGCGAGGGGCGTCAATCGCGAAAGGCCTCGATGTCAGCCGGGAAGGCGATGGAGCTGCTCGGGAGCGCGACGAGCTCCGCGCGATGGGTATCGAGCTCTCTTTAGAAAACCGCGCGACTCGGCCCGATGTCTCCGACGCAAACTCGCGTTCGGCGCCGCGAAAGTGTCCCTCGCGGGGCAATGTGTGCCTCCGAGAGCGCTATCTCAGGTTCCCTATTAATGAAGTGCCGCTCTTGCCCGGAAATCGGGCCGTTCGCGTCGCCCAAAGGCTTCGGACGGCCAGTTTCAACTCGTACGGCTGTGCTGAACGGCCCCGTCTCGCGACGTAAGGCGCGATTCGCCGATCACAACTCGTGAACCGTCGCGGAGAAATATCAAGCGACTGGCGGAAACTCCTCTTGTCGATGCAAAACTCGCCGTTCGGCAAACGAAACTGCCACATGCCAGACCCAAACTGTCGGCGCCTTGCAGGTGAGCCGCGGCGATCGTGCCGGAAGGGACATCCCAATGCGCGATTCCCCTGTGCGGGAGCAGCAAGTGCTCTACCGCCCCGCGAAACCCTCGAGCAGGCGAAGTATTCCAGGAAGCCGGGCTACCGAACACCGTCGCGAGTTTAGGAAACGCTCGTTCCAAGCCCGTCATCCATCGTGAAGTGCACATGAATTTCGGTTGAACGCCACCAAATTGGCGTGCGGCGCCGGCATTCGGTCGTGCGGGACGGGCGAACACGGAGTTCCGGCATTCAACCATTGGCGGCACGAGTCGAATGTCGCGTCGTTCGCGTCAATCGGCGTGTGGAGCACCGAGAAGTGCGACTCGGTGGGCGCGAAGTGGATGCTCGATCGCAAAGAGTGGAGATTCGTCTCGTGTAATAACGGCGGCCGGCTCTATCTGCTCAACGCGCAGGTCGAGACGAAGGTGTCGGTGTTTTGGATCTCGCCGTTCGCGCCGCGACCATTGACGTCCTGATCGAACGCATGTGTGGAAAAGTCGTGAGTACTTCGTCGAGTCGCCTGCGAGCCGCGGTGAAATCGACGCGTGTCAGCTGAGACGCGTTCACATCGAGTGGGCATTCCGCACGTTGCAGGGAATCGCGTACAGCGTCGCTGACGGATTGTTTCTTTCGAGAGACGGCGGAAGTGCCTCGAATGGTGTGGCAACAATTCGCACTTACACAGCAGCGATACCCACCTCGTGCGCGACGGCCTGCGCATACTCTGCAGGAATTCGCACTTACCGGCAGCAAGTTGCACATACTCGGCAGCCCAGCGCGCTTATGCGGAATCGAACGACGCTTCTTGCGCAGCGAAGCGCGCTTCCTCGGCAGCGTGACTCGCTTCTCTGGCAACGACGCGCGCTTGATTGGCAGGGAAACCAGGTTTAGCGGCAGGGACTCGCACTCAGAGGGTAGCCACATGTGCTTCGTTCGCAGTCATGCGCCCTCGCGTGGCAGACACTCGAATTGCTGTGTCACCGATTCGCGCTAATGCGACGCGCGTATGCGCTTACATGGTACGCCTCTGCAGTTATGCACTAGGCATGCGCGCATTCGAGGCCGGCAGTTGCGCTCCTCCGGCATAACCTCGCGCGTGTGGGGACGATCGTCCGCGAATCAGGGCGCGACGATCGCCGACTACGCGACGATTCCCGCTTGTGCGGCACGACGTTCGGGTTTTCGGTGCGTCGTCCGCCCCAAGCCAACTCTCACGTGAGCTCACCACGAATCGCCCGTACTAATGACGGCGAGAGGGCGGCAGGTCGATCCCGGCGGCACTAGCGCCCAGTTCATGATTTGCTCATGAATAGAGAGCGCGTGGCCACAAGCTACGTAGTGCTGGCTCGCCTAGCCGGCTCTTTGTTCGCCGCGACGAACCTCGCGCGCAGCTCTCCCTGGGGTTCGCCGATCGACATGCTGTCAGCAATCGGAATCTGCTTGTCACGTGACCACTCGTGATCCGCGATCTCCGCGAGCGCGCTGAAGCCCGAATCAATCAATTGCTGGACGACTCGTTGCTGCAAAGGTGTTAGACGCATCTTCCAAATCGCAGAACGACCTCCCAAGACAATTCGGGCTTCAGCGCGCCTGCTGCGTGCAATCGTGCGCTTCGGTGCGTGCCAGGTTTGGCACACAAAGCGATGCTCGACGGCGCGAACTACTCAGCGAGGATTCCGTGCTAGAGTCATAGCCGCCTTCGCACTTGCGCGCATCGCTGCGATAAACGCTAACGACTCCGCTTTTGTAAGACGAAGAAGGATCTTGTTCACAAAGCTTTTATCGGTCATGAATAGATCGTACGCAGAACCACTCTTAGTGACTTTCCGCGTAATCGTAACATGACAATCAGCTTCCCTTGCGGATGATGCTCCGGTCGCCAACCGCTCCACGAGCACATCGTGCAAGCTGCGCGCATTCTCGATCAAAGCGGGTGTCAGATCAGGTCCTTCGACTTTCACTACGTCGCGAGGATCATCTGAGGGGGCCATGAGTCGCGTGACTTGCCGTGATGTGGAGTCGGACCAGAGGGTTGCCGTGATAGCGTCGACGCTACACACGATGACGTTCACCTTCTGACTGGCGCCTAATTCCACACTGCCGTCGCTGTGCGCCTGAAATTCAACTTTGGTCCCTTGCTTCTGAAACGACCCGGTGCTGCGAACGACTTCTTGAGCGCGAAGAGACGATCCCACTGCTAACGCGATCGTCGTCGAGAGAATCAATCTAGTGCGCAGCATATCGATCTCCGAAAGGCGAGACGCAGGCTTATGCGTTGGAGGCTAAGGAAGAGTCAAGGCGAAAGGTTGTCAAGCGGAACGCCTCAGGGCGTGCCGGGCCATGCCCGT
>DATBBP010000333.1:0-2971 GCA_036270935.1 Gemmatimonadaceae bacterium | reverse complement strand
CAACGTCTGAGCGCGCCGATCCATGGGTCGATTCGCGCCGATAGTGCGGATCTTTCAGTGGTCGAGATGCTGTCGTCGTCGTTGCAAAAAGGCTCGGGACGCCTAACGGCGAACCTGGAGTACTCGTTGTCGCCGACGCACAAGTCGATCAACGGGCTGATCGCCGTTCGGAACGGTCAAGTGACGGCGCAGAACCTCGGCATCACGTTGCGGTCGATCAATGGGACGGTGCGCTTCGACGGTCGAAGCGACACCGTTCGCATCGATGTCTCAGCGGCGAGCGGCACCGCGCCAGGTGCACGGTTGGCGCTCCGCGGGACGATCGGCTACGCCAAGTGGGACGAGCCGCGCTTCAATCTCGCGCTGTATGCAAAGAACTTTCATGCGATCGAACGTCGTTCGCTGGCGTCGCTCGATGTCTCTACGGGTGCCGACTCGGTCCATCTCACCGGATCGGTGGACGCTGCCGCGCTCACCGGGACGCTTCGTGTCGATCGCGGGGCGCTCTATCTGCCAGAGCGGGATATTCTGCGCAAGCAGGTCGTCGATCTGAGCAGCGAGGGAATACTCCAGATCGTCGATACCACCGATCTTCGAGCGCGACAGATCGTGCCCGATGCACCGTCGCGACTGGTAGAAGGGCTCCGACTGGACGACGTTCACATCGTGCTCGGCGACGAAGTGTGGTTGCGGTCGCGCGAGGCGAACATCAAGCTGGGCGGCTCGCTCGACGTCAAGAGCGCGCAGAAACAGAGCGCCTTGAGCGCGAGTACCCGCAATCGCTCGAAGGGGCCCGATTACGGATTTGCTCTCGCGGGAATTCTCACCGCCGACCGCGGGACGTACACATTGGATCTCGCCCCTGCGCCCGTGCAACGCGAGTTTGCCGTGCAGAAGGGAACGATCCAGTTCTACGGATCGGCCGACTACAATCCCCTCATCGACATCACAGCGCAACACGCGGTGAAGCGCTCCGGTCAGCCGGACCTGATGATCGAGGTCCATCTCAGTGGATATCTCTATCCGAATCCGTCGATCGATCTCAGAAGTATCAACGAGCCCTATCTCTCTCCCTCGGATTTGGTAAGCTATCTCGTAACGGGGCAGCCGACGTACGCACTGAGCTCGGGCGAGCTCAACGTAGTGCAACAGGTGAGTAACGTCGTTGGCCCGACACTGAGCTCCGTTGCCGAGTCGAGCCTCCGCGGCGTGGGACTCGGTAACTGGTTCGACGTCATCTCGATTGAGAGCGGCGCCGCGCCGACTACGCTTCAGACCACCTCGCAGCAGTCGACGATCAAAGACTACTTCTTCGGCGCCCGGTTGGGCGGTGAAAAGCAGCTCTCGAACAATCTCTTCTTCAACTTCAGCGCCGGTCTGTGCTCGCTCAACCGCGAGTACGTCGGGACCGGCCAGACCGCGATCGGCAACTTCGTCGACGCGTTAGGCGGCCACATCGAGTGGCGCTTCAATCCACGTCTGTCGCTGCAAGCCGGGACGGATCCGCCAACCTCGGCGCTCTATTGCCGCAACAATTACTCCCTGGGCAGCGTGGTCGCGACCCCGCGGCAATGGGGTCTGTCCGTCCTTCGGACCTGGCATTTCTAACCCGGTGGAGCGCGCGCCACGGACCATTAAGCGCGCGCTGCTCGTCGCGAATCCAGCGTCGCGCCTGGGCCGACGACGTCTCCCACGAGCACGGGCAGCGCTCGAGAAGGCTGGCGTTCACGTCGACGTCGCGTTCACCGAGCGTTCGGGCCACGCAACAGAGATCGTCACCGAGCGCTCCGCCGGCTACGACGCCGTTTTCACCCTCGGCGGTGACGGTACGGCGATGGAAGCCGCAGGCGCTCTCGCGGGGACGATGCGGCCGCTGGGGGTCCTGGCCGGAGGCACCGGCAACCTTCTCGCGCGAGCCTTGGGCATCCCACTCGACCCACGGCGCGCCGTCCCAAGGCTGCTGGAGGGGGATGAGCTCCACATCGATCTGGGGCGGATCACGACCTGCGAACCAGCCCGTTATTTCGCGATTGCGGCCGGTGTTGGCATCGATGCGGCCATGGTCGCCGAAACGCCATCGTGGCTCAAGCGTCGTTTGGGTGTACTCGCTTACACCGTAACGGCCACGCGTGCCGCACTTCGGTCAGTTTTACGGCAGGAGTTCTTTCACGTGCGGCTCACGGTGGACGGCGAGGAGTTCGAATCCGCGGCGGCTGCGGTCATGATCGCGAACTTCGGGGCGGTGCTCAGCGACCGGATCACCTTCGGTCCCGGGATCCGCTTCGACGATGGAGTACTCGATGCTTGCTTCTACTCACCGAGGAATTTCCGTGACGCCATGCGAATCATGTGGCGGCTCCTCCGTCGGAATTTTACGTCGGATTCGGCAATGCTTTATCGCAGCGGTCGGCACATTCGCATCGAGACAACCCCGCCCCGTATGGCACAGGCAGATGGCGAGCTGCTCGGCATGACTCCATTGGAGATCGAAGTCGAGCCGAGGGCCGTCCGGCTGCTTGTGCCACGGCAGAAACCACCGAAGCACACCTGAGACGCGACGCATCTGGGACACTGCATCCATACATGGCCAGCGTACTGATCATCGACGACGAGCAGGCGATCACCTCCGCCCTCGGGATGTACTTCGAGCGCTCCGGACACGAGGTGACTCGCGCCCACAGCGGTGAGGAGGGGATCGCCGCCGTTAGGCGCTCGCATCCCGACCTCGTACTGCTCGATATGCGCTTGCCGGACCTCAACGGGTTCGAGGTGCTCGAACGGCTGCGAGAGCACAATCCGGTAGTCATCATGATTACCGGTCATGGTGATGTCCCTGACGCAGTGCGTGCGATGCAAGCGGGCGCCGAGAGCTTCCTCACGAAGCCGATCGAGCTCGGTCACCTGGGCGCCGTGGCTTCGCGAGCGCTCGAGAAGGCGCGGCTGCGACAAATGAATCGTTATCTCGCCGATC
>DATBBP010000332.1:0-7408 GCA_036270935.1 Gemmatimonadaceae bacterium | reverse complement strand
CTCTCGTGTTCCGGCGGATTGCCGCCCTCACCGCCCCAGGCGTTGTACTCCTGCCCGCGCGCGCCTTCGCGACTCAGCATGTTCGGCCAGGTCCGACGCTCGCCGGTGTCGTGGATAGGCTCGTGCACGTCCACCGCGATCCCGTATTTCGCGGCGGTCTCGACGACCTTGCGATAATGCCGGACCATGTACTGGCCGGTATGGAAGTGGCCCTCGGGCGTCTTGTCGTGGACGTAGCCGGTCTTGATCGAGTGAATCCCAAGGCGCTGATAGAGCGAGAAGGCACTGTCCAGCTGCCGCTCGTAGTTCTCGATGCCCATTGCTGTCTCGTTATGGACGATCAGGCTCACTCCTTTCGACTTCGCATAAGCGGCCACGGCGGGGAGGTCATAGTCGGGATATGATTTAGTAAACGAGAACTTATCACCATTGGCTATCCAGTCGCCGTCCCAGCCGACGTTCCAGCCTTCGACGAGCGTGCCCTTCAGGCCATTCGCAGCGGCAAAATCGATGTATCGTTCGGCGTTCGCCGTCGTCGCACCGTGCTTCGGACCCTGACTCCACGTGTAGATGTTGAGGTGCATGCCCCACCAGATCCCGTCGTACTTCATCGGCGTGATCCAGCTGGTATTCTGGATCTGACTCGGCGGATTCAGCTTGAGTGCGAGCACTGACGGTGCGAGATCCTCGACGCGATCGGCGAGTTGAATGGTGCGCCAGGGTGTCACGAACGGCGCGTGGCCGCGGACTTTCACGCCGTCCGCCCACGGTGCGAGCGCAGCGCGAAGCGTTCGACTCTCGAACCGGCCTGCGAGATCGAGGCCGGCATAGTCGACGAGGTTCGCTTCGTGGATGACGGCGACGGTGCCATCACGGAATTCGAGCGTGAGCGGGGTGCGCACCGTATCGAGCACGCTGACCGGCGACGAGCGATATAGATCTTCATAACGATCGGGGCGCGGCACGTTCGCCGCAATCCACCAAGCGCGCGCGTTGTCGGCGAGCGCGAACTCCGTGAGCTCGTCCGTCATCTCGAAGTCGCCGAAGCCGCCGCTATCGGCGACCTCGTAGCGAAATCCAATGCCATCGTCGAACGCGCGGGCGACGACGTCGAAGTGCCGGTGCGGGGCGACACTCTCGGCGAAGTGCACGCGTAGCTCGTTGTAATGCTCGCGCACCCGAGAGACCTCTCCCCACGGCAGGCCCCACGTCGTATCGCGCGTCGAGCGGCTCGACGAGACGACTTGCACGCTGTCACCGAGCGCGCGCGCGCCGCGAAACGTGAAGCCGAGTCGTGATGGCAGGATGACATGCTTGCCACGGCGATCGACGGCATAGTAAGCCGCGCCATCATGCGCGCCAATCGTGACTTCGTTTTTGCCATCGGGTGACGCGACGCGAGGCGGCGCCTGTGCCGCGAGATTGGGCACAATTCCGAACATGAAAACGACGATGCCTAACGTTCTCGTGTGGCGATGGAGATGCGACAAGGGGTGGGGGATCGAGGTGGGTGGTTCATTGCGTGACGCTGCGCTCGCACGCGGCCGCGCGTTCGAGCAGGAGCTGCCGCTCGCGCACATTACGTGTGAGACCGGCGGCGCGCTCGAAGTCGACGCGCGCCTCCGTGTAGCGGCCGAGCTTCATGAGCAGATCGCCCCGCACGCTCGGCAAAAGATGATAATTCCTGAGCGACGGCTCGGAGGCGACGGCATCGACGACTTGGAGCCCGGCGGCGGGACCGAATGCCATCGCCACGGCGACGCCACGATTGAGCTCGACCACCGGCGATGGCGTAATCTGAGAGAGTGCAGCGTAGAGCGCCGCGATCCGCACCCAATCCGTTTCGCTGCCGGTGCGGGCGCGTGCGTGGCAGGCGGCGATCGATGCCTGCAGCGCGTACGGTCCGAGCGTATCGCCTAACGACTCGGCGCGCTCGAGCGCGGCGAGACCGCGACGAATGAGCACGCGATCCCATCGCCCGCGATCCTGATCGAGAAGGAGAACGGGCTCGCCCGACGGACCGATGCGCGCTCGCAAGCGGGAGGCCTGGATCTCCATCAGTGCGACGAGACCGTGGACCTCTGATTCGTTAGGCATCAGCTCGGCGACGATGCGGCCCAGGCGCAGCGCGTCCTCGCAGAGCGCCGGCCGAACCCAGTCGTCGCCGGCCGTGGCGGCGTACCCCTCGTTGAAGATCAAATAGAGCACCTCGAGGACGGATGCGAGGCGGTCCTTCAATGCCTCGCCGCGCGGGACCTCGAAGGGAACGCCGGCGTCGGAGAGCGTCCGTTTCGCCCGGACGATGCGTTGCGCAACGGTCGCCTCCGGAGCGAGAAAGGCGCGCGCAATCTCGTCCGTCGTTAGGCCGCCGAGGAGCCGCAACGTGAGCGCTGTCCGAGCTTCAGTGGAGAGCACGGGGTGGCACGACATGAAGATCAGACGGAGCAGGTCGTCGCCGACGTTATCATCGAGCGCCTCGTCAAGCTCGGCGACAACGGATTCCTGCTTCGACTCGAGCTCATGGCCAATCTGTTGGTGCTTGCGATCCTGCATCGAGCCTCGGCGCATCGTATCGATCGCGCGCCGTTTCGCGGTCTGCATGAGCCACGCGCCGGGGTTGTCGGGCATCCCGGACGTGGGCCACTGATCGAGCGCGGCGACGAGGGCGTCCTGCGCGAGATCTTCCGCGAGACCCACGTCGCGCACGAATCGCGTGAGGCCGGCAATGAGCTTTGCCGACTCGATTCGCCAGACGGCGTCTATGGTTCGGTGGACGTCTGTCGTCATCTCTAACGCTTAGGGGGACGAGGCGAGGGCGAGGCGCGCCTTCTCGCAGCGCTCGACGAGCCGCGGCTCGCCAATGCGTGCGGCGAACGCAGGAAATTCGGACGTTGGTCCGCGCCATCGGAGCTCATCGACGTCGGAAAATAGCGGGGCGTCGGTCCGGAGCGTGGCCAGCTGCTTGAAGAGCAACGCGGACGCCTTCTTTTCGTCTCCGAGTGCGTCGGGCGGAAAGTCTTCGATCGGACCGTACCGATCGATCATGCGGGCAGCAGTCGCCGGTCCGATGCTGGCGATGCCGGGATAGCCATCGGCGGTGTCACCGACGAGTGCGAGGTAATCAGGAATGAATCGCGGCTCGACGCCGAACTTCTCGCGCACACCCGCGGCGTTGCGAATCTTGCCGCTGCGACGATCGACCTGCACCACGCGATCGTCGCGGACGCATTGCGCGAGGTCTTTATCTGGCGTCCAGATGCACACCTTTTCGACCGAGGCGTCTTGCTCGGCGAGGTACGCCGCAGATGCGAGCGCGTCGTCCGCCTCGAGCTCGACCATCGGCCACACAGTCACGCCCATCGCGACGAGCGCATCCTCGAGCGGATGAAATTGAGCCAGCAGCGTCGGCTCGACGCCTTCACCGGTTTTGTAGCCGTCCCAGAGCTCGTTACGGAAGGACTCGATGACGTGATCGGTGGCGACGCCAATATGCGTCGCGCCTGTCTCGAGCATCTGAACGACAGTGCGCAACACACCAATGACGCCGCCGAAGGGCGGATCTTCGCCCTTGGTGAAGCGCCTGAGGCCGTAGAAGTGCCGGAACAACTCGTAGGTGCCGTCGACGAGATGAACGACCATGCCAGTCACCGGGTGATGGCTCTGACATATCGCGTACTCGCCTCGAGGGCAAGTCTTGGCCGGTATGGCCGCCTAACGTGAGCCGCTTGAGGAGCGCCGAATCAGGCGAGCTTGATGACCGCAGCGTTCCAGCCGGCCGGATCGTCGTCCTGCTTGTACATCGCATTCACGTTGACGACGATTTTTCCGCCATCGCGCGTGACGCTGAAGCGGTCCATGCCGCGGGTTGCACGTCCGCTGATGAACTCACCGTCGGGCTGATACTGGGAGTGATGCTTCGGACACTGAAACCGATGATCGGTGTCGTCCCAACGCAGCGCGGTATGCTGATGCGGGCAGGAGAGATTGAACGCGTAGACTGCATTCTGCCAGCGTACGAGAATCACTTGTTGATCGCGATCGATCTGTGCGCCATCTGCCGCAGGGATTGGATAGCTGAGTTGATCGCCGACTCGCGACAGCGCACGCGTAGCGCGTATCTGAAAGTGCTCGGGGAGCGCGCTAGCCGTTCGCGCGAAGCCAAGCGTCGCCGCGATTCCGGCGACGGCGACAGCGGCATCGCGCAGAAACTCTCGCCGGCTCGCGACCGGGCACGCGCGACATTCCTCGCCAGTCGCACCCTCCTCGTTTTCACCTATTCGATCCATGTTTCATCAGACTCGTGCGGCGTTGAATCAAACTCTAGTCAAGTCGTACCCTCGGCTGCCCCCGAAGATTCCTCGGGAAAGCAACCGGACCCATCGCTATTTCCAAAACCACATCATCACGCCGCCGATAGTGGACGCGGCAATTGAGCCGATGGCAATGCCACGGTGCAGGTTCACTCGCTGCTGGTAGCTGCTGTAGTCGAGATAATTGTGGTGCCCGGGCGCGGTCGCCCCGGCCGCAGCGAACCCCGCATCGGATGCAAGCATCAACACGGAATGCACGATGCGCCGCGTTCGACCTTCGGAATCGAACCGTGAATCCCAGAGATTCCAGACGCCGGTGATTGTGTTGACGCCAAAGAGCACGCCGATGCCGCCGGCGACGAGAGCGTGCGTCGGCTTCATCCACGTCGGCGGCGAGAGGTCCTGGATCAGGTTCTGTCCAAGCGAGTATTCGGCGGCGAAAAGCGGCAGCATCGTATAGCTGCCGATGCGGTGGATCGTTAGGCGTGTGTAATAGGCGTCGCTGTACTCGATGGCGAGCGGCCGGCGAACGACAGGCGTGTCGACCGGCAGTAGCACGCGCGAGAAGAATGGTCCCGAAACCGGCGACGCCGCGCTATCGGGTAAGCTTGCCGCAGACCAGCCTGTATCGTTAGGTGCTCTGGCCGCGCCGGCAAGCGCGACGAGTACGAGTGAGACAGCGAGCATAGTGCGTCGGCCTCAGCTGATCGTGAGCGTATCGGATGTCGCGTCGTACGACGTCGTGTACTGATGCAGGTTGCCCGCGCGCTGACCGCCGATCCATTGGCCCGTGAGGTCATACGTCGCGCCGTGCCGAGGGCAGACGAAGTCGTTGTGCAACAGGTTTACAATTCCGCCCTGATGCGGACACACGCGTGAGAGCGCGATGAAGTCTGACGTCCCGCTGCGCACCACGGCGAGCTGCGCGCCGCCGAGGGTGATCATCGCGACCCCACCGACACTCGCGAGCGAGGGATAATTGCCGACCGTGATCGTGCTGTTCGCGGGGACATTTGGCGCCGTGAAATCGGCGCCGCCCAGGCTACCGCAGGCGTTGAGTGCCGCGATTGCCGCCATGATGCCGCTCTGGACGAGAAAGGTGCGTCGTCCGATTCCGTCGTCCTGGGCGATGCTCGCGACATCGTACCCTGTTGCCGCACTGCATCCGCGACATTCTGGTCTTTCGTTGCTGTTCAACGACATGCTCCACGACTCCAACTAAAGAGGGAAATCGCCATCGAACACTCGACACGCGAGATCGGCAAAACCCTTATAGTGAGGCAAACCCCGACAGATCACTTCAGCTAACGCTCACGAGGGAAATGCCCACAAGAGTGATCGCGTACCAGAGAACCAGGCTCGCGAATGCGGTGTGGTGGAGATGCGTCCAGGCGCGATCGTCCTCACGAGCACCCACTGTTCGAAGCGCATCCTCAGCTCTCGTCATGATGAAACCGTTCAAGAGCAGACCGGCGATCAGCGCCATCTTGAGCCAGAAGACCCACGAGCTCCAGAATGTTTTAACATCGGCCAGAAAGAGCAGAACGCCGGACAAGAACGTGATCGTGAGGCCAGCAAGCACGGTCCGGTGCACCGAGCTCAACGCGTCGAGGTGCTGCGCGCGATCGTGCACTGCCTGACGGATGGCGCGCAGGGTTGCACGATCGGTGGCAATCGCGAGGCCGCCGCCGAGCAGCAAACCACCTACGTGCATGAAGGTGGTGAAGATCTCGACGCCCTTGTTGTTGCTGTACAGCTGTTCCCATGGGTGTGCCAATCGGACCAGCTCGTTCGGTGGTGCGATCATCAAACCTTAAGGAGAAAGTGTCGCTGATTAACGCGAGGGGTATACCGAAGACACTCGAGTTCGACGTCACCACCACTAAGAATTCCCGACGCTCGCGACTGCGCAGATTCGAGAAGCGGCTGGCTCGACAGCGGGACGTCCGCCAGATTTGCCTTTCGATCGTTCCACCTCACCCGATCCCTTCTAACGATGCGTCGCTTGTTGCTGACCATCGGCCGCCTGACGGCCGCCGTTCTCGTCCTTGCTGCTCCGACGCACCTCAACGCACAGATCTCGAGCAGCGAGTACGCGGCCCGTCGCGATTCGCTAGCGGCGCGGATCGGCGATGGCGTCGTGCTCGCGTTCGGCGGCCGCACGCCGGTGACGGACTTCGGGACGTTCTTTCAGCTTCCCACGTTCCACTATCTCACGAACTACGACGAGCCCGACGCGGCTTTCGTGTTTGTCGTGCGCGGTGGTCGCGGAACAGGAACGCTGTACGTAACGCCGGCGGATCCACGCCGCGCGTTCTACTACGGCTTTCGGCCCGACTCGGCGGCGATCGCGCGTTCGCTTCAGCTGCCCTCGCGTCCCTTCGCGACGTTGGCCGGCGCCGTCGACTCGTTGGTTGCGGGAGGGCTGCCGTTCTACACGCTCTCCGATGTCGAGGACGCCGATTTTGCGCGGGTCGACAGCCTAACGAGAGGCCAACAATTCGTGCGGTTGCTCGTCGCGCATCATCCGGCGCTCGTCGTGAAGGATGGACATCCGGTCGTCGATCAACTTCGTGCACGCAAAAGCCCCGCTGAGGTCGCGCTGCTCAAGAAGGCGGCGGAGATCAGTGCCGAGGGACATCGTATGGTGATGCAGGGGCCCGAGCCGAAGCACGAGTACGACGTCGCTGCGCTCATCGAGTACACGTTCAAGAAGCTGGGCGCGGAGCGGCCGGCCTACGGTTCGATCGTCGGCACCGGGGTGAACGGTACGCAACTGCACTACATGAAGGACACTGCGGCCGCCAAGCCGGGCGACCTGATCGTGATCGACGCCGCGGCCGAGTATCGCGGTTATGCCGCGGACATCACCCGCACGCTGCCGGTAAGCGGCTCGTTCACGCCGGCGCAGCGTGCAATCTATCAGCTCGTGCGCGACGCACAGGCCGCGGCCGAGCGCGTGGCGAAGCCGGGCGCCTTGGCGCGAGCGGCGGAAGATTCGTCGTTCGCGGTGCGGGCGCGAGGACTCGCCTCGTTAGGCCTGATCGACAGCGCCGACGCGATCATCGATCCGCCGTGGACCGTCGACTGCACGCCCG
>DATBBP010000331.1:0-4020 GCA_036270935.1 Gemmatimonadaceae bacterium | reverse complement strand
CTCGTTCCACGTCTTTTGCCAACTCGGCTCGGCCGTGTAGCTGTGGATGCCCGACGTGTGATTCAGCAGCTGATGGATCGACACCTTCTTTCCCTGCAGCGGGAATTGCGGCACGTACTTCGAGAGATCGTCGTCCAGCCTAACGCGGCCCTGTTCCACGAGCTTCATGGTCGCGGCGGACGTGAACTGTTTCGTGATCGATCCGATCTCGTAGATCGTCCCGGCGGTCGGCGCGCGCCGCGCATCCACGTCGGCGAGACCGTACGCGCCATACGCCAGCGTATCGTTCCCGCGAATCACCGCGAACGCCGCGCTCGGCGCGTGCGATTCGGCGAGATATGTGTAGACGAGCGAGTCGGCGCGTAGACGGTAGGCGTCGCGCGTGACGGTCGAACGCTGGGCGGTGGCCGACGAGAGGCCGGCAAGTAGCGCGAGGCCGGCGAGGCGGGAAGAGCGCATCATTTGGATTGGATTGCTTCTAGAGTGGGATGTAGCCTCCATTACAGTCTAGTAGCTGTCGCCGTGCAGCGCGTGAATCGGGGGCTACTTCGGTGGTGCCGGCTCCCAGAGCTGAATCGGATTGCCTTCCGGATCGTGGAGCAAGGCGAAGCGTCCGTTCGGATATGTCTGTGGATCGACCTCCACCTTGATGCCGGCAGCGGTGAGCTGTGCGACCATCGCGTCGAGGTGCGCGACGCGGAAATTGATCATCCACTGTTGCGTTTCGGGTCCAAAATATTTGGTCGTCGCGGGGAACGGCTGGAACGCCGTCGTCCCGGCGTCCTGCTGCCAAGGCTCCATGCCCTTCGATGTCGGTGTGCGCGCGACGCCCAGGTTTTTCGCATACCACGCGGCGAGCGCTTTCGGGTCCTTTGCCTTGAAGAAGAAGCCGCCGATGCCGGTGACTTTTTCCATTGGTGGGGCGGATGACGCCCGGTCGGCCGTCTGCGCTCGGGCCACGCTGGTGCTGATGCAGCAGAATGCGGCGCAGTACAGAAGGCGAGTGTGATTTCGCATTGGGGGTGGGTGAAGGTCGGATGGCCAGTGGGTTCGGTCTCTCATGCATTCACGTTATGAACCTTATGGGTTCTTCAGGAAACTGCGGGAATTTGTGCGAGGTCGGGGAAACTGGGCCGCAGTGACCACTGACACGGCGCTGAAACCGCTGACGATCTCTTCGGCATCGAGGCCTTCACGCACCAGGTCAGATTGTTTGCCTCGTGCAGTGCGTCGGCGAGACTTTAGAAAGCAATCGACACCGGTGCGTGGACCTCTCCGCGGAGACGGAACACGTCAGTGGTGTCAGCGCCGTGTCAGCGCTATCAGGGGCCCAGTTTTCCCGACGTCGCACGATTCCCGAGATTCCCTGAAGAACCACCTTATGCCAATTCTGGGTTCATCGCGGAAGTTCGGACGAGATCAGCGACGAGCCGTGAGAGTTTCGGTGAGCCGTGAGGCGTGAGCGGTCAGTACAGGCCTATTCTGATCGCCGTGTTGGTATCTCACCCACGACGGCGAGCCCAGACGCGAGCTGCAAGCTGGGAGCTCCGAGACATCAGAGAACGACTTCAGCTCTCAGACTGAGCGGCGAGAGATGAGAACTCAGCTCAGCCGCGAGCGGCAAAATGTCGGCTCGGTAGTCCCCTTGCACTTCTACAGGAAAGCCGTACTCTGTAGGTGTCCGAGCGGAGATGTGTGGTCATGTGGCGTGAGTGGACGAGCGATCTCTTTTATCGCATTCGCGCGCTCCTTCATCGCAACGCGATGGAGCGCGAGCTGAACGACGAGCTCCACTTCCATATAGAACAGCAAGCCGCGGCGCTCGAGCGCAACGGCATGTCGAGAGAGGCGGCGCTACGAACGGCGCGCCTCGCGTTCGGCGGCGTCGAGCGAATGAAGGAGGAAAGCCGAGACGTGCGCGGAACGGTGCTCGTCGAGACGCTGCTGCAGGACGTGCGATACGCAGTGCGCCAATTGCGGGCGCGCCCCGGGTTCACCGCGGGCGTCGTGCTCACCTTCGGTCTCGGCATCGGCGCGAACGCGGCGATGTTCGGCATCGTCGACCGGCTCCTGCTTCGGCCGCCCGAATATCTTCGCGATCCGGCGCGCGTGCATCGGCTGTACATGCAGCGGACGCGGTATCACGAGACGCGCGCGGACGCGAACACGTCGATGGGTCGCTTGCTCGACGTACGGCGGCTGACACGCACGCTTTCGACGGTTGCCGGCTTCGGTACGATGACGGTGGCCGTCGGAGAAGGCGACAAGACCCGCGAGTATCCCGTGGCGGCGGTCAGCGCCGCCTACTTCGATCTCTTCAGCGCCCGCCCCGTTATTGGGCGCTTCTTCGGAGCGGCCGAAGACAGCATGCCAACGGGGACGCCGGTTGTCGTGCTCGGTCACGCGTACTGGGAGTCTGAATTCAACGCTCGCGCCGATGTCGTCGGCAAGCAACTGCGCGTGGGACGGATGCTGTTCACCGTGATCGGCGTCGCGCCAAAGAATTTCGTCGGCATCGACGAGTCGCGCGTCCCGGCCATGTATATGCCGCTCACGGCCTTCGCGTGGAACACGCGGCCTGAAGACCATACGCGTGACTATCACTGGGGTTGGCTCGAGATTGTCGTCGAGCGAGCGCCTAACGTGAGTGTCGACGTCGCGACCGCCGACCTCACGCACGCTGTGCAAGCCAGCCGCCTGAGCGAGCGTCCCGGCGACGCGACGTGGTCGCGGACAGTCGACAGCGAGCATCAACTGGCGATTCTCGCACCGGTGCAGGCAGCGCGGGGGCCTGGCGCCGGACCCGATTCGAAGATTCTCATCTGGGTCGCAGGCGTCGCGCTGATCGTGCTGCTCATCGCCTGCGCGAACGTCGCCAACCTGCTTCTCGCGCGGGCGTTGAGCCGGCGGCGCGAGATCGCGCTCCGCCTCGCGCTCGGGGTGAGCCGTGGGCGACTTGCTCGGCAATTGCTCACCGAGAGCCTCGTATTCGCCGTCCTCGGCGGCGCGGTCGGGCTCGCGATCGCGCAGTGGGGAGGGGCAGTGATCCGCGCCCTCTTCCTGCCTAACGGTACCGAGGCAGCGGTGCTGGCGGATGCAAGGACGGTCGGCGTCACCGTCATCGTCACCGTCGGCGCCGCCCTTCTCACCGGGCTTGCTCCCGCATCGGAGGCCTGGCGTTATGATCTGGCGCGGGCTCTGAATGCTGGAGGTCGTGACGCCGGCGTTCGGCGATCGCCGCTCCGTCTTGCACTCCTTGTGTTGCAGGCGACGCTATCGGTCGTGCTCCTCGTCGGTGCCGGACTATTCGTTCGGAGCCTCTCGAACGTACGGCAGCTGCATCTCGGCTACGATGTCGACCCCGTGCTCATCGTCACCGAGCAGAAACGCGGAGTGAAGATGACGCCGACGCAGCAATCGGTCCTCGAGCAACGACTCGTCGCCGCTGCGCGGACCCTCCCGGGAGTCGTCGCCGCGACACCGGCGCCCTCGATTCCCTTCTGGAGTTTCGAGGGTCGTGCGCTGTACGTCGCAGGCATCGACAGTGTGGACCTGCTGGGAGGGTTCATGATGCAGGCGGGCAACGAGGAGTATTTCCGCGTGATGGGAACACGGATCGTCCGCGGCCGCGGCTTCACGACGATGGATCGCGCAGGCGCGCCGCGCGTGACGGTGGTGAGCGAGCACATGGCGCGCGCGCTGTGGCCCGCGCAAGACCCGATCGGCAAATGCATCCGCATCGATGCCGACACGATGCCGTGCACGACAGTCATCGGCGTCGCGGAGGATCTCCATATGAGTTCGCTCAATTCGCCGCGAGAGTTTACGTATTACGTGCCGATCGACCAGTACGATGCAGGGGCGACGAACATGCTCCTTCTGCGCGTCGCCGGTGACGCCTCGAGCTTTGCTGAAGCAATGCGTCGTGGGCTCGAGCCGTTGATGCCGGGCGCGTCGTATCTGACCTCCAGGCCACTGCGCGATGCCATCGATCCGCAAATGCGGAGCTGGCGCCTCGGT
>DATBBP010000330.1:0-8571 GCA_036270935.1 Gemmatimonadaceae bacterium | reverse complement strand
TTGTCGCGCCCTTTGTCGCTTCTGCTCCTAACGAGCGTGCTCTTTCCACCAGCGAAACGCTTCGGGAATGGAGGCCTCGGGATGCAGCTGCGGATTCCAGCCGAGCTCGCGGCGCGCGCGCTCGGAGCTGAACGGATTGTTTCGCGTCATGAAGTCGATTGATGCGCTGGTCACCACGTTCATGCCGCCTGCCGTTACGAATTTGACGAGGTGCTTCGTGATTCGCAGGCCAGTCTGTGCGATCCAGAGAGGCATGTTGACCACGTGCACGGCTTGCTCGAGGCCAGCACTCGCAAGGCGGTAGAACTCTCTCCACGTTACGTCGAAGTCGTTAGCGAGATTATAAACCGAGCCGCCGGCACCATCCGCCGTTGCGGCGCGAATCGCACCGTCGGCGACGTGCGCAGCGTGAACGATCGCCATGATTGCTCGGCCGCCGCCAATCACTGGCGCGACGCGCATTCGCAGGAGCTTTGCAACGCGAGGCACGAACTGACGGTCCCGCGGTCCGTAGATGACGTCCGGACGCACGGCGGTTGCCCAGATGCGTCCCTCGGTGTGCGCCAACATCACCAACTCCTCCGACTCTCGCTTGGATCGCGCGTAGTAGGCGCGCTCCGGAAGCGGGTCGAGCGGCATGGCCTCGTCGACGCCGGTCGCCTTGCTGGATGCATAACGAGCCGTCGGTCCATAGACGGCGACGCTGCTGAGCTGGAGTAACCGCGCACTGCTTTTCGCGGCGGCAGCGATGGCGTTGCGCGCGCCGTCCACGTTAGGTACCCGGTAGGCGTCATATGGATGAATGCGGCTCGGTGGTGGCGTCACCGCCGCGGCGGTGTGAAAGATCGTGTCGCACCCGCGCGCTGCCTCGACAAAGGACGGAAGGTCGAGAATGTCACCCGGAACGGCCTCGACGTCGCGGTCACGGAGCCACGCCACCGCATCCCATCCCGAGGCCTGCCTAACGGCCGCAGACCGGCGGAGCAGCGCGCGAACATTCCAGCCAGCGCCCCGAAGCTGCTCGACGATGTGCGATCCGACGAGACCGGTCGCGCCAGTGACGAGCGCAGTGGGCACCCTCGTTAGGCCGGGAAGGGAAGATGCGCGACGTCCACGCGCGTCTCGCCATCCTCCCACCGTGCCATCAACGACGCCCCGAGCTCGACCTCGCGCCGCACCATACCCAAGGCGATGCCGCCGAGGCGCGGCGAGGCCGCGGTGCTTCGAACGTCGCCTACATCCTTCCCAGTCGTATCGAAGAGCGTTGCTCCGCTTGATGGGGGCTGCTGGGCTGCCGAGCGAAGGCCGCGAAGGTGCCTGTTCACGTGACCGCGGAAGTGAACACGCGCAACGGTTTCTTGTCCCGTGTAGCAGCCCTTGGTGTATGAGATCGCGTGCAACTCCTCGAGATTCGCCTCCTGAGGCAAGGTCGATTCGTCGATGTCGACGCCCCACTCGGGACGTCCCGCCTCCACCCGCGCGATCTCCCACGTCTGCAGTCCGCCTGGCGTCGCCTTCGCCGCCAGCGCGCGCTCCCAGAGCAGCGCGTGCGTCTCGGCTGACGCGAACAACTCGAATCCCTCGATCTCGAGGTCCGGAACGCGCGCGACGAGCACGCGCACGCCTTCGATCATGACGGCAACGTGCGAGTATGGCGGTAGCACGCCGAGCGCGCTGCTGCTGACTCCTGTCATCTCACCGACAACAAGCCGCGCCGAAACGCCAAAGACGCCGAGGTCACGCAAAGCCTCGCTTTCGTCTTTGTGTGGCGCAAGACGAGGATTCACGTACTTACGCACGGTAGACATCCAGCCCTCGCTCGCGCGGGGCGGTGCGTCGACAAGGAAAGAATCCTCGTCGCGGAAAATACGAAGATCCGCGATGATTTTTCCTTTCGGCGTCAACGCGGCAGCGTATTGTCCCTGTCCAGGCGTCAGGGAGACAGCGTCGTTCGTGACGAGACCCGTGAGCATCTCGCCCGCGTTCGCACCAGACAGACGCATGCGGCCGCGATGCGTACGGTCGAAGACAACCGCGTGGCGATGCAGCGCCTCGTATTCCGTGGCGACACCAGCGTAGGACAGTACGACGCTCCGCCCACCAATCTCGCCGACGGCAGCGGCGTCGACGTCAGCAGGGATCGGATCAACGGCCATGAACGAAGTGATAACAGGTGCTAGGTGATAGGTGCTAGGTGCTAGAAGAGAATGCCCAGCACCTATCACCTAGCGCCATCAGCCAAGCTTGCATAGGAACGGTCGAGGAGCTCGACCAGATGGACGACACTCGCGGTGCTCGATGTGCGGAGCAGGCCTGCGCCGATCTGCATCAAGCAACCGGGATTGCCCGTTGCCACGAGTGACGCGCCCGTCGCGTCGATGTTACGGAGCTTCGGCGCCAACACGGTGTTCGATGTTTCGGGCTCGACGAGATTGTAGATCCCGGCGGCGCCACAGCAGTGCTCGGCTCCTGCAAGTGGAACGAGCTCGAGTTGCGGTATGACCCGCAAAACGGCGAGCGGTGGATCCGCGATGCGCTGGGCGTGAAGGAGATGGCAGGGCGCGTCGTACGTGACCGTCACCGCCAGCGGCGCCCCTTGCTTCGGTCCCGCCGCGACGAGCAGCTCGCTCACATCGCGTACGCGCGGTGCGAAGCGCGAAGCGCGCTCGGACCAGTGAGGATCGTCGGCAAGAAGATGAGCATACTCTTTCATCATCGCACCGCAGCCGGCTGCGTTCGCGCAGATGTATTCCGCGCCTGATCGCTCGAAGGCCTCGATGTTGGCGCGCGCAAGCTCGCGCGCGTTGCCCAAATCGCCTGCATGCGCGTGCAAGGCCCCGCAACACATTTGCCGCGGCGCGTCGACCAGCGCGTAGCCATTCACCGTGAGCGTCCGCTCGGTGGCGCGATTGGTCTCTGCGAGCAGCCCTTCCATAACGCAACCGAGCAGTAGGGCGACGCGTCCGCGCGAGCCATCACCGCGCGCGACGTACGAAGTGCCTGCGCCTGGGCGCTCGGTCGATGCGAGCATCGCCATCGCAAAACCGAACCGCCCGCGCACGTTCGACAGCAACGACGGAATTCTCGTGGCGCGAAGCATACGCGACATCGCCATCGCCACGGTGAGCAGCGCCGGCCGTGCAAAGACCCAAAGGATCGCACGCGCAACGAAGGGTAATCGCCGCTTCTCGGCCATCGTCGCGCGCGTCGCCTCGAGCAGGTGTCCGTACGGGACGCCCGATGGACACACGGTCTCGCACGCGCGGCAGCCGAGGCAGCGGTCGATGTGCGTTTCGAGCGACGGATCATCGAGCGCGAGCGAGCCCTCCAGCGCGGAGCGCATGAGGAGAATGCGGCCGCGCGGGCTATCGTTCTCGTCCTCGAGCGTGAGATAGGTGGGGCAGCTCTGAAGACAAAACCCGCAATGCACACACGCATCGATGCCGGGGCGCATCTTCGCGAGCGGTGTATCGGGCAGCGCGCACGGCGCCTGACGAGATGGTTGTGACGGGATGTCGCGCTCGTCGACGACCGGGCGCGTGCTACTCACTGCGGTTCTCCAAGGATTCCGGGATTCAACACGTGTTGCGGATCGAACGTCGCTTTGACCTCCCCGTCGATCCGATTGCGCATGACGCCAGGCGCGAGCGCGCGCCAGAGTGCTGCCGGCAGACGTTCGTAAACGCGAGTCGTTTTGCCGCTCGTGCCGAGGACCGCGTAGAGCGCGTCGTCGCGCGTGGACTCGCCCGTGGGCAGGACGACACGAACGACGCCACGCCCAGGATCACCGTGGCAATAACCGCCCGCCCACCGCTCGACGATACCCTGCGCTTCGCACCAGGTCTCGGCGAAATGCGAGGGCAGTCGCGAGAGGCGAACAACTGCTGCTCGCGGTGGCTCGGAGGAGCACAATCGGCGCCAAACGTCGGACTCGAGCTCGCGCACTTCGCCGACCGTGCGGAGCTGCTCGCGTTGCGTGCGCACAGCTTCTGCATTGCCGCCGAGCCGAACGAGCAGAGTCGCGCCCCGTCCATCGCGACAGAGACCCTTCGCGAGCGTGCTGTCGACCAACTCGGCCGCGAGCGGCACGAAGGGCAGCCGATTCAACTCGCTTCGCACGCGCTCCGTTTCTTCAACGCTCCCGGGGACGTCGATGGCGAGCGTGGCTTGAATCGCCGCGAGAGCCCGGAGTCGGACGGTCACTTCAGTGATCACGCCCAGCGAACCCCAAGAACCAGTGATTAGCCTCGTTAGGTCGAAGCCCGCTACATTCTTCACGACGCGCCCGCCGCCGCGTACGAGGTCGCCGACGCCGGTGACGAACTCGACGCCAAGGACGATGTCGCGTGGCGTGCCGAAATGATGCGCGAGCGGACCATACGACGCGGTTGCGATGGTCGCGCCAACGGTCGCCCGCGTGGAGTCGCCGTATGGGTCGAGCGTGAGCCACTGTCCGTGCGCCGCAGTCACCCGCGCGATCTCGTCTAACGTGGTGCCCGCTCGTGCCGTGAGCGTGAGGTCGCCCGGTTCGTATTCGACGATGCCTGACACGTCGCGCATAACGAGAGTAGCATCGGCCTGCACGGGGCGATTCGCGTCGAGCCACGTGCCGCCACCGACCACTCGCAGCGGATGCGACTGCGATAGAGCGTCGCGTACTCGGTCGCGAACCTCGATGGCCGACGTTGGACTACTCGATGGGGTGGATGTGGCTGTCACCTACACTCCTGAGTTCCGCGCCGCAGGGGCCATGTGCCACTCACGGCAGGAATGGACCGGCACGACCTTCCCTGGATTAGCGCGCCGGTCGGGGTCGAACACGTCGCGCAGCGAGCACATCGCGCGCAACGACTCGTCTGAGAAGAGTGCGTCCATGTACGGAAGCTTGTCGATGCCGATGCCATGCTCGCCGCTGATCGTGCCACCCGCATCAATGCACGCGCGCATGATCTCGCGCATCGCTGCGTGGACGCGAGCCGCCTCGTCGGGATTGTTCGCGTCGTAGCCGATGTTGGGATGGAGGTTGCCGTCGCCCGCGTGGAAGACGTTACACACCGTGACGCGGTAGCGCTCGGCGATCTCGTGTATCCGCGCGAGCATTTGCGGCAGTTTCGTGCGCGGCACCACGGCGTCCTGCACGACGAGGTGCGGTGAGATGCGGCCCATCGCGCCGAACGCCTTCTTTCGCCCTTGCCAGAGTTTGGCGCGCTCGGCCTCATCGCTGGCGACGCGAACGGTGCGCGCGCCTGCCTCACGCGAAAGCCTAACGACCGTCGCCACGTCAGCGTCGAGGCCCGCATCCGGTCCATCGAGCTCGACCAGCAGCACCGCAGCGGCGTCAGTCGGATATCCGGCAGCATAAATCGATGCCTCGACTGCGCGAATCGTCCCGGCGTCCATCATCTCGAGCGCGGCGGGCAGAATGCCGCTCGCGACGATCGCCGAGACGGCGCGAGCGGCGGCGTCGATCGAGGAGAAATCCGCGAGCAACGTCCGAATCGCTTGCGGTACTCGGATGAGCCGCACGGTTATCTCAATCGCGACCCCAAAGCATCCCTCGGAGCCGACAAAGGCGCCGAGGAGGTCGAACCCGACCGACTCGCCGACGGCGTCGCCGAGCGTGACGACGTCGCCGTTAGGCAGAACGACCTTGAGCGCAACGATGTGGTTGAGCGTCACGCCATACTTGAGGCAGTGCGGCCCTCCGGCGTTTTCCGCGACGTTGCCGCCGATCGTGCAGGCGGCCTGGCTCGACGGGTCGGGTGCGTAGAGCAAGCCGTGCGCGCTCACGGCTCGCGAGAGGGCCACGTTGACGACGCCTGGCTCGACCACGGCGAGTCGGTTTTCGGTGTCGACGGAGAGAATGCGCGTCAAGCGATTGAGACCCAGGAGGACGACGCCGTCGGCGAGCGCCCCGCCGGAGAGCCCAGTACCAGCACCGCGCGGCACGAACGACACGCGACTGCGCGCGAGCTCGCGGACAACCGCGATGACTTCGTCGCCCGTGCCGGGGAAGACCGCCACGGAGGGGCGCTTGAAGTAGCCCGGAAGGCCGTCCGAGCTGTAGGCGAGGAGCTCACCAGCACGGAATAGAACGCGGCGCTCGCCGACGATGGCCGTTAGGCGTCCTGCCAGTCCGGCGTCGACGGCGCCCGTGAGCGTTGCAGCCGGAGCGCCTGTCGTCATTGCTGCAGGTGAGCGCCACGGCCGTTCGTTTTGGCGAGCGTGTGAACCTGCGCTCGACCAACGAGCGTGCCCAACGCGGCAACGAGTATGTCATCGAGCTGGCGGAGGCGCTCCGTTGGCGAGCGCGATGTGAGAATCTCCTGACGCGCGTCGATCCCGATGTCGATCATCGACGCGATCGCGAACGAGAGATGCGAAGTCTCGTCAGGCAGATCGGGAAGCGGATCGGGATCGTCGGCAAGCGTGCGCGCGGCGCGCGCCACCCGACGGAAGAGATCGCGCACTCGTTCGGCGAGCGCATCGAGCTCGGCGCCGATCTCGAACTCGTCGTCGACCGGCGCCGCGCTACAGACGCGGTACGGATGCGGTGAGCTCACGAACGACACGAGAGCAAAGCGCTCGGTGCCGCGGACGAGAATGTTCGAGCGTCCATCGGGCAGCGTTTCCCGATTGACGATTTCAGCGACGCAGCCCACTGTGCCCGGCGTGATCTCGACCTCAGCGACTCCGTCGGGAAGACGGGTGATGCCGAAACGTCCCTCCCCTTCGACACAATCGGCCACGAGTTGGCGATAGCGCGGCTCAAAAATGTGCAGCGGCAAGGCCATCCCCGGGAAGAGAACAACAGGAAGCGGGAAGAGGGGGAGGTCGAAGTTCACAGGGTAACGTATGTATCGGGGGGCTGATCTAGAAGAGCCGCTCTTCTAGCGTGGTATTTCGGTGTGGTCCGACCCACGCACGACGACCTTGAGCGCTCCGTGTACGAGCCTATACTCGAGCGGCGGCGCGACGCGAACGATCTCTCCGTCGACCGCGATGTTCCACGCGAGCACCTTCTTCTTCGGCTCGATGCGGACGTGGTCGACAAGGAAGCTTTGCATCGCGGGCGTGCGTGAGGCGGCGCGGACGCCGCGGGCCGCAGCAGCGAACGTCAACGCGAGAATGCGTCCGGCAGTGCGCGACTGCACGACCATCACGTGCAGACCTGCGCGTCCTCCAGCTACCCGAGCGCCGAGGATCGGAAGACGAAGCTCACGTTCGCCGACACCCACGAATACGAGCGGTGTGATGTACTCGCGCTCCTCGCCGTTTACCTCCAGCGTTACGCGAAAGGTGCGAAGGCGGAACAGAATCCGGAACCCAGCGGCAGCCGAAGCGAGCCAGTATCCGAGACGCCGCTCGAGACGCTCGCGCGTTCGTACATACGTGACGTAGACGCCGACAGAGCTCGTGTTGAGGAAAACGCGCCCGTTGACCTCACCGACGTCGATGGTGCGTGTCGTCGTGCCGGCGGCGACCCGAACCGCCTCGTCGAGATCGGACGGGAGACCGAGATCCTGCGCGAGATGATTGAGCGTGCCCCCGGGCAGAATCGCGAGCTCGCACGCTTTGCCGCGCAACGCGTGAGCCGCCGTGGCAATAGAGCCATCGCCGCCGGCGACGAGAACCCGCCGCGCTCCGCCCTCGACGGCGCACCGAATGCGACCCGCGAGCTCAGTCGGCGCGACGCGCTCGACCTGGAAGGCGCCCGACTTGTCGAGCGCTTCGCAGGCATCGTCGGCCGTGCCCGCCTCACTGTTGACGAGGGCAAGTATCTGAGCACCGCTCACGCGCTGCGACCTGCCTCCATTGCCTCCAGCTCGACGGTCGCCTTTCGCTCGAGCTTACCCCAACCAACGACATGACCACGAATCGCGGCCGCGAAGGACTTCACGACGACCCAGTACATGATCTGTCGATAGGCGAAGCGCTGGATGAAGATCAGCCATGTGAGCTGGCGGTCTTCATGCGGTTCCATCAGGAACGCAATCATAGCGGCAGCCCAATCTACGAGCAGGAAGACGGCGTAATACGACAACACTTGCTCGAGATTCACTAGAGCATAGGTCGCGCCATGTGAGGTGCGCGTCGCCCACACCGACAGCAGGCTGAATACGAACATCAGGTCTGCAATTGGTGAGAGCGCCGGGAGAAGCAACTGAAATAGCCACACGTTAGGCATCGCGATCGATCCCAACGTACCGTAACGGTGCCGGAAGAGCGTTCCGCGATGTTTCCACGCGCACTGCAGCGTACCGAAGGACCATCGGAATCGTTGCCGTGCGAGCGCGCGAAGCGTATCCGGCGCTTCCGTTAACGCGATTGCGCCATCGGCATAGGCCACCGAATATCCGGCGCGACGCACCGCGAGCGTGAGATCCTGATCCTCGGCGAGTGTGTCCTCCCGGAATCCGCCCACTTGATGGATGACGGAGCGGCGCCACGCACCGACAGCGCCCGGAACGACCGTTATGCAATCGAGCAGTGAAAACGCACGGCGATCCAGGTTCTGGCTCGTGACGTATTCGAGGGCCTGCCATCGCGTGACGATGTTGATGCGGTTGC
>DATBBP010000329.1:0-8909 GCA_036270935.1 Gemmatimonadaceae bacterium | reverse complement strand
GGCGAGTTCTCGGAGCGCCTTGCCGCATGGCGATAATCGTTGCCGGCATCAGCCACCAGGGCGCGGCGCTGGCCGTGCGTGAGAAGATTGCCTACCGGCCGGCTGAGTTGCTGCCGACGCTCGAGGATTTGCGTACTGCGTCGGGATCGCGCGAAGGCGTGCTGCTCTCCACCTGCAACCGCACAGAGTTCTATGTGGTAGAGGGTGACACCGATGCTGCAGCCGCGATTTGGCGCATCCTGTCTGCGCGTCTTGGCGACGAGGCGTCCACGTACGGCTACGTTCGGCGCGATCGTGACGCCATCTCCCACCTCTTCCACGTCGCGTCGGGCCTCGACTCGATGGTGCTGGGCGAAGCGCAGATCCATGGCCAAGTGCGCGATGCATGGGCGGCTTGCCGCAGTGAAAGCGGCGCGGTGCTCAACCGAATGTTCCAGACGTCGCTGCTCGTCGCGGGCCGAGTGCGCAGTGAGACGGCGATTGGGCGTGGCGCGGCGTCGGTGAGCTCGGCGGCGCTGCAGTTGGCACGACAGATCTTCGGGTCGCTCGCGGGACGTCGCGCGATGGTCCTCGGAGCGGGGGAGATGGCGGAGCTCGCGCTCGAATGTCTCGTCAATGAGGGCGTACGCGCAGCCATCGTTGCGAATCGAACCTACGAGCGCGCGCAGGCACTTGCCGCACGCCACGGCGCTCTGGCGATGCACTATGACGAGTGCTGGGCGTCGCTCCAGGAGGTTGACGTCTTGCTCTGCTCGACAGCTGCGCCGCGGCCCGTAGTGACGCTCGAGCGCGTGCAGCCGGCACTCAGCGAGCGCCGCGATCGCCCGTTATGCATCCTCGATATCGCGATACCGCGTGACGTCGATCCGAGTGTCGGCACGCTCGATAACGTCTTCCTCTACGATCTCGACGACCTCCGCACGGTGGTCACGACCAGCGTCGAGCGGCGGCGCACCGAGCTGCCGACTGCCGAGGATCTCATCGCGAAGGAAGTCGAGCGATACTGGGAGTGGTTCACCGGCCTGTCGGCTGTTCCGGTCCTCACGCACTTCCGTGGCGAGATGAACCGATTGCGCGAACGCGAAGTCGCGACCGCGCTAAGGCAGCTCGACCACCTCGGTCCTGCCGACCGCGCCGTCGTCGAGCAGCTGTCGCGGTCATTGATGAACAAGTTCTTACATGGTCCGACGGTCCGCCTGCGTGCCGCGGCGGCTAATGGACGGGGACTGGGCATTATCGACGCGGTTCGCTATCTCTTTGGTCTCGACGATACAACGCCGGCCGACTGGCCGAGTGACCGAGATCACCATCACGATCCGACCTGAAAGGAGAGCACGAGTGCCGAGTGTACTAGTCACCGGGGGCGCCGGCTTCATTGGCTCGCACGTCGCGGATGTTTTCCTCGCTCGCGGCGATGCGGTCGACGTTCTCGACAACTTCTCGAGCGGGCGCCGCGAGAACGTCGATCCACGTGTCCGCCTGCACGAGCTCGACATTCGCTCGCCGGAGGCTGCGCAGCTCGTCAGGCAGACACCCTTCGACGTCATCGTGCATCTCGCCGCTCAAATCGACGTGCGGAAGAGCGTCTCCGATCCGGCCGCGGACGCCGCCATCAACATCGGCGGCACGTTGAACCTCATCGAAGCACTGCGGCAGAGTGGTCGCGGCGGGCGAACCCGATTCGTTTTCTCCTCCACCGGCGGTGCCCTCTACGGCGATTTCGTCGATCCGCCTAACGTGGAGAATTATCCAAAGGATCCAGAATCGCCTTACGGCATCGCCAAGCTCAGCACCGAGTACTACCTGGCCTATTACGCGCGCGTCCACGGCATGGACACGGCGTGCGTCCGCTACGCCAACGTGTACGGACCGCGGCAGGATCCGCATGGTGAGGCGGGCGTCGTCGCGATCTTCTGCGGGCGCATCCTCGACGGCCGTCCGCTCTCGGTGTTCGGCGATGGTGCGCAGACGCGCGACTACGTGTTCGTCGGCGATGTCGCGGAGGCGACGGCACTGGCAGGCACGCATTCGCTACCGAGGCCCGAGCGCCTCGACGCGCGGGCGTTCAATATCGGAACGGGCATCGAAACGAGCGTGACTGAGCTGGCGAGAGCGTTGAAGCGTGTCGCGCGCTCGGAGGTGCAGGTCGAGCACCTGCCGAAGCGACCCGGCGAACAGCAGCGCTCCGTCGTCAGCATCGCGAAGGCGGGCTCGTTGCTCGGGTGGAGGCCGAAGCATTCGCTCGAAGAAGGACTCTCACGGACATTCTCGTTTTTTGCGGACCGTCTCGGAAAATCCAGGTCAGAAACTGCCGCCGCAGCGGCGAAGGAGACGGGAGCGCGCCGATGATCGCGGCGATACTCCTGCAAATCCGCGGCGCCGTGCCGGCGACGCCACTGGAACTGATCACCGGCGCGACGATGCTGACCAAAGTGGTTTTGGTGATCCTCGCGCTCCTCTCGCTTCTAAGCTGGGCAATCATGCTGGCGCTCTGGCGCGAGCTGGCGCGCGCGCAACGCACATCGCTCCGGTTTTTCCGCGACTTCGAGCGTGCATCGCGACTCGATGAGGCGGGCGCGCTTGCCAAGGTGACGGCGCCTAACGCGCTCACGCGTCTCTTCATGCGCGCCGCGCATTTCGTCTCCGACACGCGGGTACGTAATCAGCAGATGCGAGAACGCGACGCGGGCGGAGGTGGCGTTGCCACGAGCGCGCCGTCGATGGCCACGCTCAGCGGCTCACAGATCGAGACGTTGCACTTACTCCTGGAAACCGATGCGGCAACCGAGCGTGACCGCCTCGGGCGGGGCCTCCCCTGGCTGGCGACGATCGGCTCGGTGAGTCCGCTCATCGGACTGCTCGGCACCGTGCTCGGCGTTATCGATGCATTTATCGGCATTGCCACCAAGGGCTCCGGCAATCTTTCAGCGGTTGCACCAGGTGTTGCCGAGGCTCTCATCGCGACTGCGGCCGCGCTCATGGTCGCCATTCCAGCGACGTTCGGCTACAACATCTTCGCCGGCCGGCTGAATCGTTTCGACGGGCTGATGGAGAGCTTCGGCACGGCCACGATCGCCTTGCTCGTTCGCGAGGGTCAGATCTGATGCGCGTGCTCGAAGGAGCCTAACGTGGCGCGCCGCCGCCGCAGTCGCATCGCATTGAATGCAGAGATCAACGTCGTGAACCTCATCGACGTGATGCTGCTGTTGCTGGTAATTTTCATGATCACCGCACCGATGATGCAGGGCGGTGTCGACATCGCCCTGCCAAGGGCCGAGTCGCGGCCTCTCGAATCGAAGGGAGGCCTGGTCGTCGAGGTCACGCGCACCGGCGAGATCCACGTTGGCGATACCAAGATGACTTTTCCCGAGTTTCGCGCCTCGTTTCGAGCGCTCGCCGCTCAGCAATCGCGTCAGGGTGTCTATCTTCGCGCCGACACCAACGTCGGATATGGCCTCGTTGTCCAGGTTCTCGCCGTGATGCGCGCGGCCGGTGTCGGCGACGTGGGGCTGGTGACGGAGCCGGAGGAAATTCGGTGACGGCGCCGGGCGACGTGATGTTGTCGGAGTCGCTAGTGCCTAACGCGAGGCCAATGCTCGCGGGTCCGCTCACCGGTTCGCTCGTCTTGCACGCCGTGTTGATCGGCGTGTTTTTTATCTTGAGGCCGACTGCGCCTCCGCCATCGGCGCCCGTCTATCGCGTCGATCTCGTCGCCGCGCCCGCGGGCGAGCGTTCGGCGGGTGTGGTCAAACCAGTATCACCGGAGCCACCCGTGGCGACACCGCCGGTGAGGCCGAAACCAAGTCCTCATGACATGCCAGCACCGACGGCAAAGCCGCCGAAGAAGGCCGTGACATCCGAGGCGACCCCAACCCTTCCGACGGAAACCAAGCCCGACACGAAGCCCCCGACCACCGCGGGTGGCGGCGAGACGGGGGGGCGTGGAACCGATGTTGTGACCGTGAACACAGCCGGAACCGAATTCCCGTACCCGGGGTACCTCGAAAATATCGTTAGGCAGATCGCGCTTCGGTTTAAACCTTCCTCACGGGGCGCATTCCATGCGGAGGTTTTCTTCATCATCAATCGCGATGGCTCGGTGCCGCTCTCGAGCATCCGAATCGTGACGCGATCCGGCAATTACTCGTTTGATGCTGACGCGCAAGGCGCGGTCGAGTCGGCGGCAAACCTTCGAGCATTCGGACCGCTTCCCGCTGGCTATACTGATGAGTCGCTCCCAGTGACATTCAAGTTCGATCCTCGGCTCACTCGCTAATTCAGCTCATTCCACTCGAGATGCGTTCTCCGTTTCCTTTTGGCATTGCTGCCGTTCTACTACTCGTTGCCATGCCACGCGCGCGCGCGCAGGACACGACGAAGCGTGGTGTGACCATCGGTCTCACGTACGATCCGGCGTCGCGCCCGGGCATTGCCGTGCTGCCGGTGACCGGATCGTCCGGGGATTCCGTTCGCGTGATCCTGCAGCGGGATCTGGACTACAGCGATCGCTTTACCATCGTGCCGTTGGACGCATCGGACCCGTCGACCTTTCGTGGCAAGACGCCCGGCGCCGAGCTGAATTATCCTCTGTTTTCCCGACTTGGTGCCCTGGCGGTGATTCAAGCGACCGTCGGCGACGGTTCGCTGCACGTCGCGCTGCACGACGTGTCGAAGGGCAGCGTGATGAACGTGCAGGATTTTCCGCTTGCCGGCCGCGCCAACTCGAAGGATTGGCGCATGGCAGTGCATGGTGTTTCGGATGAGATCGAGCGCTGGATCACGGCGCTCAAGGGAATCGCGCAGACTCGCGTCGTCTACGTCGCGGGAAAAAGCATTCACATCATCGACAGCGACGGCGCCGATGACGAAGTGACTTCCGTCACCGGCAACGCGATGTCACCGGCGTGGAATTTCGCAGGCAATGAGATCGTCTACTCCACCTTTGGAGCCCAATCGCGGATCGTGGTTCTCGATCTGCGCACGGGCAAAACGCGCGTGCTGCATAACGCGACGCCGACGCATGCGAATCTGACGCCCGTGTTTGCGCCCGACGGAGCGTCCATCGTGTACGCACACGCCGACGACGAAGGATCCGATCTCTATCTCACCTCGGCGGACGACGGCACGCCTCGGCGGATCTCCGTTGGACGTGGGACCGACAACGTGCAACCGTCATTCAGCCCCGACGGACGACGACTCGCATTCACGTCGGGTCGTGTTGGCCATCCGGAGATATATATTATGGACGCGGATGGAACGAACGCCGAACTGCTCACCTCGTTCGATTTTGGGGACAAGAATTATCGCTCCGACCCTGATTGGTCGCCCGATGGTCGACTCGTGGCTTTTCAATCTCAATTCGCCGACGGTCGTTTTCAGATCATGACCATCAGCCTGCGTGATCGCAGTACGAAGTTGCTCACCAGCGAAGGCTCGAATGAACAGCCGTCCTGGGCGCCGGACGGCAGACATCTCGTGTTCGCCTCGACCCGCGGCGGGGTGAGGGAGCTCTGGGTGCTCGACACCGAATCTGGACGGTTGCGCCAACTTACCCGTGCGGCGGGGGCGGGGGCGCAGTTGCCCGCGTGGTCGCCGCGACTCGGGTCGAGTGCATCCACAAGCGCCGCCAGTCGTCAGTAACACGGCGCCGTCGTTCGGCCGCCGGAAGTCCCTCCTGCAGTCCCCACATGTCCCTTCCCACCTCATTCTCAGGAGTGAATCTTCGATGACAGCACACCCTCGTGCCGCGGGTCGCTCGATCTCCGTCGTAGTCCTCGCGTCGGCCATGATCGTCGGCGCCTGCCACAAAAAGCCGGAAGTGGCTCCCGCTCCGGCGCCCGTACCGCAGGCAGCGCCCGCTGTCGATAGCGCGGCGATTCGAGACTCGATTGCGCGCGCACAGGCGGCACGCGACGCGGCACTCGCTCGACAGCGCGCGTACGACGACAGCGTTCGACGCGCCAATGAGGCCGCCGCGGCCGCGGGCGCGCAAACGGGACTCAAAAACACCGTCACCGCGGTCATTCACTTCGACTTCGACAAGTCCGATCTCCGCGATGACGCGCGCGCGACGCTCGATGCCAAGGTCCCAGTGCTCACGGCGAATCCGGACGTGACGATTCGAATCGCCGGGAACACGGACGAGCGTGGTTCCGTCGAGTACAACATCGCTCTCGGGCAGCGCCGAGCGGCAAGCGCGAAGCGTTATCTCACCGAGCGCGGAATTGCGGCGACTCGCATCGAGACGATCAGCTATGGCGAGGGACGCCCCATTGCGGATGGTCACGACGAGAATGCGTGGGCGCAGAATCGCCGCGACGAGTTCGAGATGACCGCAGGTGGCGCGCATCTCAATAAGCCGGGCTCGTGATGACGTTGCACGACGCGGTCAGGAGGACGCGAGCCGCGATGCTCGCGTCCATCTCCGTCGTGCTCGTTTCGAGCACGACGGGTTGCCTCGCGAGCCAGGGAGACATCCGCGTGCTGCAGGATGAGCTGCGCGCGTTGCGAAGCTCAATCGCACAGACCGACACCGCGCGGCGTGCGCAGGCCGACACTGTTCTGTCGTTGATTGCCCGAACGAACGATTCGCTGCGTCTCCTCAGTACGCGGTTCTCCGCCTTTCAGGCAAACGTGAGCGGCGGTATGTACGACATGAACCGACAGCTCTTGCAGATTCAGGAGCTGAGCGGTCAGAGCCAACGCCGCCTGCAGGAGTTGCGCGCTTCGATGGAGGCCAACAAGGATGCAATGACGGCCACACCCGCGGCCGCGACGCCAGACACTGCTCGGGCTGCGGCGGGACCTGGACCCGCGCAACTCTTCCAGATCGCGTTCGACCAGATGCAGCGCGGCAGCTATGGAGTCGCTCGCTCGGGATTCCAGGAGCTGCTCGCTAAATATCCAACGTTCGAGGAGGCGCCATCGGCGCAGCTGTACATCGGCCAGTCGTTTGCGGAGGAGAAGAACGTCGCGAGTGCTGATTCCATCTATCAGCTCGTCGTGGCGAAATATCCGCAGTCGAAGGCCGCGCCGACCGCTCTCTACAAGTACGCGCTATCCCTCACCGCCCAGAAGAAGACGGCGCCGGCTAAAGCGGCGCTCAATCGGATTGTGAAAGACTATCCGAACAGCGACGAGGCAAGCTTGGCGCGTGATCTGCTTCGAACCGCGAAGTAGAGTTCGGATATCACGGCTCTTTCGAGCCTCAGTCGTGTAGTAGCTCGGATCCATGCGTATCCCCAAGTCGCAGTCGGGTGAGATGCCGTTCCTCGACCACCTCGAGGAGCTGCGCTGGCGCATCATCTATTCTCTCGGTGCGCTCGTCGTGGGTGTGGCCATCGGGCTCCTACTCAGCTTCAAGTTAGATCTGATCCACTATCTCGAGCTGCCGGTGTTGCCGTATCTGCACGGGCACAACCTCGTCTACACCCACCCCGGCGACACCTTCTCGACGATTCTGCAGATGTCGATCGTCGTCGGGATCGCCGTGGCGTTGCCGGTTATCGGGTACAACGTGTGGGCATTTTTATCGCCAGCGCTTTATCGGCACGAACGAAAGGTCGTTATCCCCGTGCTGCTCGCAGCGACACTGCTTTTTGTCGCGGGTGTCGCGCTGGCCTATTTTCTTGTTCTCCCGTTCACGCTCAAGTTCCTGTTCGGACTCGAGGCGGAGTCGCTGACGCCGATGATCACCGTCTCGGAATATTTCGGATTCGTGACCAGTATGTGTCTGGCCTTCGGCGGCGTGTTCGAGGTGCCGATCGTCATCGTCGGTCTGTCAGCGATGGGAATCGTTTCACCGCAGACGCTGGCGAAGTTCCGTCGTTACGCCGTTGTGGTGGCGTACGGCGCGGCGGCGATCATCACACCCGGCGATCTGCTGACGACAACGATCGCGCTCGCGATCCCGTTGTATTTGCTGTACGAGGTGAGCGTCGCCGTTTCGTACCTGATTTATCGGAAGAAGAAGCAGCGCCGCGACGCTGAGCTGGCCGCGGAGCAGGGCGTACCGGCGTGAGCCGCTGGCGCGTCGCGGGTCTCGCGCTCCTGTTGGGGCTCGCGCCCGCGACCGCCGTGCGCGCACAGGTTCCGCGACTGCCGCGACCGCAGTTGCAGCAACCGCGGCGTGACAGCACGCACAGGGACACTACCGCCGCGGACAGCGCGCTGACCGCAAAGCTGCGACTCACACCGCCCGACTCGATTACGCAAGCGTTGCTGAAACGGCCGGGTTACACCGTTACACGCTACGAGGGGGACCGAGTCACTTTTGACGCGGAAAATGACCGCTTGCAGATTCTGTCTCCCGATAGCAAGCGGGCGCTCGTCCAGCGGGGCGACTCGCAGACGGTTTATGCCGATACCGGGATCTACTTCAATCAGCGCACGAAGGTCGCGACCGCGATTGGGAATTTCATCATGCACGATCCCAGCAGCGGCCAAGCGGATGTATTCGGGCGCGGGCGACTTGAGTACAGTCTAAACGAGCGGGCGGCATCGATCACGAATCCGTCCTTTCAGGCGAATGAGGGCGCAATCTGGGAGATCCGTGCGCTCAAGGGCAAAGCGATTCTTGGCGACTCGGCTGCCGGCAAGACGTCGGCGTTTTACGGACTCGGCGGTGAGCTCACGAGCTGCACCGACTCGATTCCGGATTACCACTTCAAGTTCAATGAGGTGAAGCGCTCGGGTTCGAACACGCTCGTCGCACGTCCTGCCGTCCTGTACATCCGAGACATTCCCGTTATGTGGCTCCCGTTCCTGTTCTCGGACATGCGACCGGGCAGGCACAGTGGCATTCTGACGCCGCGCTTCGGCGTGTCGGACATCATTCGCACGAATCCCTCGTACCGGCGCAACGTCGAGAACATCGGCTACTTCTGGTCGATCAACGACTACATGGACGC
>DATBBP010000328.1:0-11672 GCA_036270935.1 Gemmatimonadaceae bacterium | reverse complement strand
CCGCGTTTCTCTGCGACGCGTCCATGAGATCCTCGATGCGCCTGTCGACGTCGTCGAGCAGCCGGATGCGGTGCCTCTCCTCACCGCCCAGGGCGCGATTCGCTTCGAAAACGTGACGTACACCTTCGATCGCGGCGAGCGCGTGCTGGACGGCCTCACGCTCGACATCGCCGCCGGACAATGCGTGGCAATCGTCGGACCCAGCGGCGTCGGCAAGTCCACCATCGCCGATCTACTCGTTAGGCACTTCGATCCGGAGAGCGGACGAGTGCTCCTCGACGGACACGATCTGCGAAGGCTCTGCCTTGCCGACGTCCGCCGTCTCGTCGCTGTCGTCGACCAGGACCCGTTCATCCTCAACGCCAGCTTACTTGAAAACATTCGTTATGCACGTCCCAATGCGACCGACGCCGAGGTTCGCTCGGCGGCACGCGCCGCCGCCCTGGAGAGGATGATCGATCGCATTCCCGCCGGGCTCGAGACCACAGCTGGTGAGCGCGGCCGTGCTTTGTCCGCCGGCGAACGCCAGCGGCTTTCGATCGCTCGCGCGCTGCTCGCCGATCCGAAGGTGCTGGTCCTCGACGAAGCGACCGGCTCGCTCGACCCCGCCGCTGAGGCACTCGTTGTTTCGGGATACGAGCGAGTCATGGCTGGCCGCACGACAATCCTCGTTACACATCGCCTGGACGTCGCGCGACGGGCGGACTTCATCGTCGTGCTTCGCGACGGCCGCGTCGCCGAACGTGGTGTTCCGAGTGAGCTGCTTGCCAGGCGCAGTGTCGCTGCGCAGCATTTCAACATCCCGCAGTTCGCAGATTGATTTATGCGCCTGGTGCTTGGCGCGCCGCCGCTCGTTGGCAGTACGGGGCGCGGCATCCGCGTCGCGGTCGTAGACAGCGGCGTCCATGAAAACCATCCCCACATCGGAAGCGTAATCGGAGGCGTTCGCCTCGGGGTGCACGACGACGATGCGGATTATGGCGACCGTCTCGGTCACGGCACCGCGGTGTGCGCCGCCATTCACGAAAAGGCACCTGATGCCGAACTGCTCGCGATAAAGATTTTCGATACGAGCTTGAGCGCCAGCAGCGACGTTCTCGCGCGTGCAATTCGTTACGCGGTCGAGCAGGGGGCGCGCCTCGTGAATTTGAGTCTCGGAACGACGAACCCCCTGCACCTCGCCGAACTGCGAGCTGCCGTTGCCGCGGCAAGTCGCGCGGGCGCGCTGGTTGTCGCGGCGCGCGACGAAAATCGCACGCACTGGCTTCCGGGAGCGTTCGCCGAGGTCTTCGGCGTTTCCCTCGACTGGTCTTCGCCACGCCATCAACTGGACATGGTCCAACAGGGCGAGACGCTAAGCGCCCGAGCCTCTGGTTTTCCGCGCCCCATTCCCGGCGTGCCGCCTCACCGGAACGTATCCGGAATCTCCTTCGCCGTCGCAAACGCGACCGGTCTGCTGGCGTTACTGCTCCAGGGCGAGCCCAGCGTGCGAACGATGACTGATGTTGCGCGTCTGCTCAACGAGCGCGAGGCAGCGCGATCGTAGTCGAACGGCGAGCCTGGCGTTCTGTCCTCTACGGATTCGACGCAGGCGCCGGGGCGGTCTGATTCGGCGGCACGGCCGTCGGCGGTTTCTTGCGTCGAGGCGCCGGAATGCTCAACAGCACCGCTGTCGCCGCGAGCACCAACGCCGCGACGGCGACTTCCATCGTCGCCGATCGACGAATCGCGAGCGCCGCCGTCTCACTGCCTAACGTCGGCCGCTGTCGTCGCCAATTCCACGTGCCCAGCGCAAACACCAGTGCAACGAGACAAAGCTTCACGATGAGCGTTTGACCGTACGGCGACATCCACAGATTCGAGAGGACGTGGAGATGGTTCCACGCGATGATCACGCCGAATAGCACCAGGAACGGTGTCGCACCAAGGGCCAGCGGAGAGAACGAGTGCACCATGTCGGAAATGATCGGGCCCCGCTGATCGCGTGCGACTTCATTGTTCAACACTACCGAAATGCCGGCAACGAGCATTACGAACAACGTTCCGATCCACAGACCGCCGGCGAGCACGTGCAGTGGATTCGTGAGCTCTCCCCACTGCGCAAGGAACGCGTTCCGCAGGAGGCCGCAGACGAATCCGATTGCGGCAAGCCACCAGCCCACTTTGCCGCCGCGCAAAGCGAGGACGAAACCGATAATCGCGAGAATGAGGAACCCGATCTGCAGCTCGACGCCGGCGTTGTGCGTCGCCAACTGTGCCACCGTCGTATGGCGGCGCGTCGCGAGCCCCGGCAGTTGATACCATAGAAGCAACGCAGCGACGATCGTGCCGATCAACCCGATTGCTGCCGCTCGTCGCGCCGTATCCGCGAGAACACGTCGGCGTGTTGCATCCATACCGGTTTGCTCTCCCCGAGCAAGGGCGCCGCGCAGAACGGCGAAGCGAAATCCCACCGCCCCAGCCGGCAAGAAGGAGCCAATGAATCCCACGTACTCCATAATTGGCTGTGGCCACTTGATCAGAGACTGTGCGAGCACGCAGTTCCTCGTTTTAGTGATGTCGACCGATCTATTACTGTCGAGGCGTTCTCGACGTTGGGGCGGCTTGGTTGTGCAGACGCCGTTCCCCGATGATGGTCTCGGCGCCATCTTCATCACTCCTCTTCGGCTTTCCGAGACTCAACGATGCGTGCCTTTGTAGCCTCTCTCGCCTTCGCGGCTGGTGGCGTGACCTTCACTCCCCACGCGCCCTCGCCCGATACCCTTCGCGGCTTTTCCCCAGAATCCTCGCGCATCGAGCGCGATTGGGAAGCAAAATTTCGCGCGATTCCCGATACCGCGCGCCTCCGCAGCATGATGCAGCGCCTTTCGGCGCGACCGCATCATGTCGGATCGCCGTACAACAAAGCCAACGCCGAATGGCTTCGGGACCAGTTTCGCTCGTTCGGCTGGCAAGCCGAGATCGAGAACTTCGACGTTTTGTTCCCGACGCCGAAAGAGCGCCTCGTCGAGCTCGTGGCGCCGACGAGCTTCAGGGCGAAGTTGCAGGAGCCGACAGTTGCTGGTGACCCCACTTCGAGCCAGCACGACGAGCAGCTGCCCACTTATAACGCATACTCGATTGATGGAGATGTCACCGCGCCGCTGGTGTTCGTGAACCACGGCGTGCCGGCGGACTACGAAGAGCTCGAGCGACACGGCGTGTCGGTGAAGGGCGCGATCGTCATCGCGAAATACGGCGGGTCGTGGCGCGGTATTAAACCGAAGGTCGCGGCCGAACATGGCGCCATTGGGTGTTTGATCTACTCCGATCCGCGAGACGATGGTTACGGCGACGGCGATGTCTTTCCGAAAGGACCGATGCGCCCGCGCGATGGCGTACAGCGCGGCAGCGTCGCCGACATGCCGACATATCCAGGTGATCCGCTCACGCCTGGCGTTGGCGCGACAAAGGACGCAAAGCGCTATACAGTCGCCGAAGCACCGACGATCACGAAGATCCCTGTGCTTCCGCTCTCCTATGGTGACGCCGAGCCACTTCTCTCCGCGCTGACCGGCGACGTGGTGCCCGAATCGTGGCGCGGTGGCTTGCCGATTACGTATCGCTTCGGCCCCGGCGCCGCGCGCGTGCACTTGAAGGTGAAGTCCGACTGGAGTTTGAAAACGCTAAACGATGTCATTGCGCGCCTCCCCGGTACCACTGAAGCGGATGAATGGGTGATTCGAGGCAACCACCACGACGCATGGGTCAATGGCGCCGAAGATCCGATCTCGGGACTCATCGCCGAGCTGGAGGAAGCGCGCGCGTTAGGCGAGTTGCACAAGCAGGGGTGGCGCCCAAAGCGGACCATCATCTACGCCGCGTGGGATGGTGAGGAACCGGGACTCCTCGGGTCCACCGAATGGGCCGAAGCTCACGCCGACGAGCTGCGTCAACACGCGGCCGCGTATCTGAACAGCGACTCCAATGGCCGTGGCTACCTCGGCGTCGAAGGTTCCCATACGCTCGAGAAGTTCATCAACGGTGTGGCAAAGGACGTCACCGATCCGGAAGCAGGCGTCAGCTCCTGGAAGCGAAATCAACAGGCGGCAATTCGCCGTGGTTCGGCCGAACTTCGTCGTGAGGCACGCGAGCGCGAGGACCTTCGCATCGGAGCGCTCGGTTCCGGGTCCGACTATACGCCGTTCCTGCAGCATCTCGGTATTGCGTCGCTGGATCTTAGCTACGGCGGCGAGGATAAGAGCGGCATTTATCACTCGATCTATGACGACTTTTATTGGTACACGCACTTCGATGACACATCTTTTGTCTATGGCCGGGCACTCGCGCAGGCTGCTGGCCAAGCCGTGATGCGTCTCGCCGACGCCGATATTCTCCCCTTTGCCTTCGGCAATCTTGCTGAGACGGCGCAGCGGTACGCTACGGAGTTGCAGCAACTTCGAGAGACACGGGCGAACGAGATCGCCGAGCAAAATCGGGAGATCGAGGAGAATCTGTTCGCGGTAACGAGCGATCCGCGAGAGCCCGTCCGCGCTCCCGCGCTCGAGCCGCGCGCTCCGCAGCTCGAGTTCGCTCCACTGCTGAACGCCGTCGATTCGCTGAATCGCGCCGCACAGCGCTACGAAAAGGTGTACAGCCAGTGGGTGGAGCACGGCGGCGTCGTGCAAGCAGGAACCGCCAGTGCGTCGACGCTCAAAGCAATCAACGAGCGATTGTTGCAGGCCGAGCGCGCGATGACCGCGCCAGAAGGCCTGGCAAAGCGCAGCTGGTACACACACCTGCTCTACGCGCCGGGCTATTACACGGGCTACGGCGTGAAAACGATGCCCGGGATTCGTGAGGCAATCGAACAAGGACAGTGGACGTCCGTGAATGGCGAGATCGAGCGCGTTGCGGCGGCGCTCATTCGAGAGGCGAGTCTGGTGAGTCAAGTCGCAGACGCCCTCAACTCCACTCGCTGAGGAAAAACACAATCCGTACACTTCGAGGCGCCGAAGCGCTGTACGGTTTCGGTGCCTCGCGTCATGTTCCGACCGTCGTCCTCAGGTTCAAGCCCCACACCCATTTCTCAATGTCTTCTCGACGCGAATTTCTCGTGCGCTCGGCCGCTGCAGCCGGCGCGCTCGGCCTCGGCCTCGTTCCGCGGATCACGTTAGGCGAAGGATTATCGGACACGCCTCCTTCGAAGTCGCTCAACATTCTCATCCTTGGCGGCACGGGCTTTACCGGTCCCGAGCAGGTGAATTACGCGCTGAGTCGCGGCCATCGCGTCACGCTGTTCAATCGCAACAAGACCCGCCCCGACATGTTCAAGGGGAAGGTCGACCAGCTCATCGGCGATCTGAACAACGACACGAGCGCGCTCAAGGACAAGAAGTTCGACGTCGTCATCGATAACCCGACCACAGCGCCCGCGTGGGTCCGGAACGTCGCGCAGTACATGAAGGGCAACACGGGGCATTACATCTTCATCTCGACGATCTCCGTCTATCCCGACAACTCGCAGCCTAACGCTGACGAGATGGCACCGACCACTCCAATGCCGGATAGTCTGGATCCCTACACGCTGGAGCGGCAGAACTGGGGTCGATATTACGGCGCGCTCAAGTCCCGCTCCGAAAAGGAAGTGCAGGACGACTACCCGGGCATGTTCACGATCATTCGCCCCGGGCTCATCGTCGGCAAATACGATCCAAGCGATCGCTTCACGTACTGGCCGGTGCGCGTCGCGAAAGGCGGCGAAGTGCTCGCCCCCGGAGCGCCTAACGACGTGACGCAGTTCATCGATGCGCGCGATCTCGCCGAATGGACGATTCGCATGGCGGAGAAGGGCCCCAAGGATGGTGGCGGCATCTACAACGCCACCGGACCGCGCACGCCGATGCCGATGGGCGAGTTTCTCGAGCATTGCAAGTCGGTGACGAAATCGAATGCGCGCTTCACGTGGGTCCCGTGGTCCTTCCTGCAAGAGCAGAAGGTGCGCGCCTGGCGCGACATGCCGATCATCGTACCTCCGGATGGCCAGACGGCCGGATTCGACCGCCGCAACGTCGATCGCGCGCTCGCCAAGGGACTGACGTTCCGGCCCGTGGATGACACGATTCGCGCGGCGCTCGAATGGAATGCGGAGCGGTCGGCAGAGGCGCGGGCGGCGCTCGACAGTGGGAAAGTCGCCGGCATGTCGGCGGCGCGTGAGGCGGAAGTCCTCGCTGCGTGGCACGCCAAGGAGCGGACATGACCGAACCGGCGAGAGGCCGGCGATGGTCTGCCTCTTTGCTGCGCTTCGCCGTCGACGTCCGGCCTAACGAAACGGCCGTGATGTGGACGTCGTTCGTCTTCTTTTTCTTCGTTCTCAGCAGCTACTTCATACTCCGGCCCATTCGCGACGCCGTCGCGGTTCAGACCGGCGTCACGCGCCTCCCGTGGCTGTTTGCGGGCACGCTGATCGTGATGCTGATCGCGAACCCGCTTTTCTCCTCGCTCGTCGTCCGCTTTCCCGTGCGACGGTTCGTCCCGATGACGTATCTGTTCTTCGCGGCGAATCTGCTCGTTTTTTTCTTCATCATGCGCACGACGGCGAGCGCACAGTCGCTTGGCCCGTACTGGATCAGCGTCGTTTTCTATATCTGGACGAGCGTTTATAACTTGTTCATCACGTCGGTGTTCTGGTGCTTGATGGCCGACGTGTTCCGTAGCGAGCAGGCAAAGCGGCTCTTTGGCTTCATCGGCGTCGGCGGAACGCTCGGCTCCATCTCGGGCTCGGCCATCACCGCGGTTCTCGCGACACGGCTCGGCACGGTCAATCTGCTCCTCGTCTCGGTTACGCTCCTTACGACAGCTTCGCTCATCGTCGCTCGCTTTCCGGCATCGCCGAATGCCGGCGAGGCAGGTGGAGGCGCCGCTATCGACCGCGACGAGCGACCGATCGGCGGAACAGTCTGGGCGGGCGTCACGAGCTTGATGCGCTCGCGATATCTCCTCGGCATCGGCGGATTTCAGATCCTCTACACCATCGGCAATACACTGCTGTATTTCGAGCTCACGGACATTGTCGGCAGGTACTTCGCCGGCGCTGCGCAACGAACCAGCGTCCTCGCGTGGACCGAATTCGCCGTCCAGACGCTCACGGTTCTGACGCAATTCTTCCTGACTGGACGGCTCATTCGCTGGCTGGGACTTGGGGCTACCCTCGCTCTGCTGCCCGCAATCACCGTTCTCGGCTTTACGGCGTTAGGCTTCTCGCCGTTGCTCGCGACGGTCGTCGTGTTCACAGTCTTGCGCCGCGGAACGAACTTCGCCATCACCAACCCCGCGGTTGAAGTTCTCTTCACGGTTGTCAGACGTGAAGACAAGTACAAGGCGAAGAGCTTCATCGAAACCTTCGTCTATCGCGCTGGCGACCAGATTGGCGCCTGGAGCTTCAGGTTGTTCGTCGCCGTGCTCGGTGCGAGCGCGGCCGCGTTCGGAGCTGTTCCATTCGCGGCCGTCTGGCTGGCGTTGGGACTCTGGCTTGGACGACGCCAGGCGCAGCTCGCCGAAACCGAGCGCCGCGACGAGCCTGCCATCGGGCTTCCGCAGCCGGCGGATAGCGCGCTCGCCCTGAATCGCTAGCTTCTGGGGCAACCCAGCCGCACTGTCCTCAGTCGCCATACTCCATGCCGACGACTCTTTTGCGTCCCGCACCCGACGAATATCTCGCGTACTATGAACGCTACGTAGCGCTCGTTCCCGATGGTAACCTCGTCGATCTTCTCGTCGAGCAGCAGCTCGACACGATTGGTATGCTCCGCAAGGTCGATGAGGAGCGTGGTCTCTATGCCTACGCTCCAGGAAAGTGGACCGTAAAAGAAGTGATTGGGCATCTGTCCGACGCGGAGCGGGTGTTCGCGTATCGTGCTCTGCGCTTTGCACGCGGCGACGCGCAACCACTCGCTGGGTTCGACGAGAACGCTTATGTGCCGGCTGGCCGCTTCAACGACCGGCGAATTGGCAGTCTCATCGATGAATTTCAGTCGATTCGAGCCTCTACGGTACACGTCTTTCGCTATTTGACGGACGAAGACTGGGCGCGTCGGGGAAGCGCAAACGGTAATCCGATCTCCGTTCGTGCGCTCGGCTTCGTCATCGCCGGGCACGAGCGACATCACGCGAAACTGCTGCGGGACCGATACGGCCTTTGAGCGGTTACACAGGAAGCGCGAGTCAGGCGTGGTGGGTGCTGACGGCAGGGAGGGGCGTATGAGCTTTCGAACTACGAAACAGGGTGACGTCGTCGTCGTTGCCGTCGATGGACAGCTCGTCGCGGGTAATCGGCAACAGTTGCGCGAAGCTATTGTCTCGGAGATCGACCGCGGCGCGCACTCGTTCGTCATCGATTTCGCCGAGGCGGGCTACGTGGACAGTGCGGGCCTCGGTGCACTGGTCTCGCTGTCGAAGAGGATCCGTGAATCCTCGGGCTCGCTCCGGCTTACGAATCTCAACGAGGATCTGCGCACGCTCTTCGAGCTCACGCGGCTCGATACCTTGTTCGCGCTCGACGACAAGAATGAACAGGCCGGTACGGCCGCGGATCTACGCCCAAAGCCGGCGCCTCGACAGGACGAAGGCGAGCCCTGGCGTCGCTCCGATCCTGACGCGCGGCCCTGAGCCCCCTCTCGCTCGGCAATCCGCTCTCGCCGCCCCACGCAGGGGATGACTAGCTGAGCACGGAGTCTGCGCAAAGCCTTCCGGAACTGCCGCGTCCGAGCCGGTCCGCGACCTAACGATCGAAAAGAAACAAACGGCGCGCCGGGCGAGACGTCGCATCGCGACACCGCTTTGACCCGACAAATGGGAGGGTGACATGATCCGGAAGCTCAAGGACGGGCGATATCGTCTCTACTCGCGGAAGAAGGACCCCAAGACGGGTAAGCGGCGCAATCTCGGTACGTTCTCGTCCCGCTCAGCCGCCGAGAAGCATGAACGTGCCGTCCAATTCTTCAAGCACGGCGGTTAGGCCCTGGGGCTGGTCATGGACGCTCTCGCTAGGCGCATCATCGATCGACCTAACGACATAACGCCGTTATGCAGGCCCCTTGCTCATGGGTGCCTTACGCTTAGGTTTCGTGCGACACTAAGAAGTCGTTAATGCGCGTGACCAGACAGGTCGTTGGGTGGGTCCCTTCTCGCGATAGCGCAGCATCGTGATCAACCTCAGACTTCCGAACTAATGCCACGCACCGCAAAAGGCCGCGGCCTAACGCCCGGCATCAGCCGCATCGACCAACCCACGACGAGAACGCACGGCTACTTCGTTCGCGTCGGCTACCGGAAGACGACGAAGGGGTGGCGGCCGAAGGCCAGCGCGTTCTTTGGGGATGCCAGCCATGGCGGCAAGAGCTCCGCCCTTCGGGCGGCGGAACGATGGCTGAAGCAGACGCGCCGTACGCAGCCCAAGGGCCGCGGTCGCGCTGCCTGACGAGTGAGGCTTGACGCGGCGCCACCTAACGGGCGCCGCGATCCGGGCCACGCGCCATCTTCTGAGCGCGCGTGGCCGGTGACGACGTGAGCTGGATCACATCTGGCCGCCACGGCGTGACTCTCGCATCGGCTCGTCACCGTCCCGATTCCGATCTCGCCATGCGCTCCGCCCTCATCCTCTCGCGAGCCGCGGCCTGCCTTGTCCTTGTAGGCGGCTGCTCGCGATTGCGCCATCCATTCTCCGCTCCCAGCTACAGTGTCCGTCCGGCGGCGAGCCGTGCGCCCAGCAGCGCTTCGATCGCGTCGCAATACGGTTGTACGGCTGAGCAGGTGGCCGCGAACTGGCAAAATGCCCGGCTCGCGATCGCTCCTGCGGGAACACCCATCTGCCGTGTGCTCGGCCGCTATGGCGACCCAGTCAGTGTTTCGAAGAGTCACGTCGCCGACATGCAGCTCGTCTCGATACTCCATCGCCAGGCGAATGGCCGTTATTACAACGCGACTTTCGTGTACTATGACGACACGAAGGCGAACCGTCAGCTGAGAAGACCGATTGGTAAGTGGATCGTCGACCGGGTAACGGCAACGCGCTGAGCGCCGGCCCGATCCGTTTGGCCCGGGCCTGATCCAGCTCGTCCCGCCGGTTCGCGTCCGCTCCCAATGACGCTTGCCTGCGGCGGAACCCGGCCATACTCTAGCACGTAGTGCCGCGACGCGTTGGCGTTCCCACCAACGTCCGCGTTTGGCGAGAGGGCCGTGCTATGATGCGCCTCTGGGTCGAGTCGTATTCGAGGTCGACGCCCGTTAGCTCGAGCGCCATGATCAGTGTGTTCGCTCACGCCCTGCTCATTGGCGGCGCCATCGCTGCCACCCGGCGACCCGCGAATCTCGATCCCGATTGGATTGAGAATCGCGCTTACTATCTCCCGCCGCCCAATCGCATGCCGGCCCAGGAAGGCTCGCGTGAGACCATCAAGTACATCGAGCTCGCTCCAGAGGGCGTCGGCTCTGGCTTGGGGAAGGGCGGCTTCGGCGCCGGTGAGCCGCTACTGCACGACATCTCCGCGAAGCTTGGCGATCTCGGACGCGACCTCACCAGTACCGAAGCGGCCCAGCCACTAGCAGGCGCGGACTCTGTGTTCACTCAGCTCGAGGTCGACTCCACCGTCGCGCGATATCCAGGCAGCGCGGCACCCGCGTATCCGGTAGAGATGTTGAAGCAGGGCGTGCAAGGCTCCGTGGTCACGCAGTACGTCGTCGATACGACGGGCTTTGCTGATACGACCTCGCTGAAGATTCTGAGCACGACTCACGTGCAGTTCGCGGACGCCGTTCGAGCCGCGCTACCATATATGCGCTTCTTTCCGGCGAAAGTCGGCCTGAAGAAGGTACGGCAGCTCGTCGAGCAGGAGTTCAGCTTCAAGATCGAACAGGCGGCGAGTCAGACCACGCCGGCGACGCAAACCTCCGCGAAGAAGCCCGATCTCGATCGGACTGTCCGGGCTCAGCGAAATCCGCGGGGCTGACGCGCGTGTGACGCGTACGAGACGCTCCGACGTCAGAGAGCAGACGGATCGATGGTCACTCCGTCTTCGCGCTAGCTTCTGATTCATGCGTCACACCCTCAAGCTGCACGGCGTTGTCGTTGGATGGTCCGACCTCGAGCGCATCGAGCCCGACCTTGGCCGAGCGCACGGGCGTTTTCGCCCCGGTGTGGGTTATGAACTCGTTCAACCCGTCTTCCGGCTGTTTGCCGAGGCGGTTCCCCGCGAGAACAGCGCTCGTCGCGACGAGGCGAAGCTCGCTCGCTACTACAAGTCGCGAGACGCGCTCGGACTGGAGCTCGTCGACGCCGCTGGCCGCGTCATCCCGACGACGACGATTCACATCGCCGACTACACGAACAACGGCACTGGCGATTGCGAGCTCGACGTGCTCATCGCCGACGTGGACTATTGGCAGCGGCGGTCGATGCTCAGCTGAGCGTCTCGCCAAATTCGCTGTTTTCCTTCGAGCAATCGCGTGCTTGCCCGCGGCTTGCGTTGTTCCCGATAGGAAATCGCACGCCGTTGTCCCGAATCACGCGAGGGATCCTTGCCGTGTTCATCCATTGAACGCTGGTCGTCCATCGTCCCGGTCCGTCGTGTCGCGATCGGCGTTGCCGCGTTGATACAACCGTTCATCGCGAGCACGACCAACGCGCAGTCGTTAGG
>DATBBP010000327.1:0-13870 GCA_036270935.1 Gemmatimonadaceae bacterium | reverse complement strand
TCTTCCACTGTCGGTGAGCGTCGGTTTGGCTCAACCAGACGAGCACGGGCAGATGACGCCCGAGGATCTGCTCACGCGCGCCGATACCACCATGTACACAGCGAAGCGCCTGCGAAAGAAATTGATCGACGGCCGCGGGTTAAGGCCGCCGGGCCCTCTTGCGGTGGGCGCGACACGATGACGGCTTTACCTGCTGCCCGGCGCCAGCAAAAAACCCCGCGAGATGCGCTCTCGCGGGGTTTGTCGTTCTATGACTTCCAGTTCTTGACTCAGTCGTCCGGATCCAGGTCCACCTGCTTCTCGCCGATCTTGCGCTGAGCCTTGCCCTTCAGTTCCTCGGCCTTGCCCTTGATCCGCTCGCTGGTGTCGCCGGTTGCGCCGCCAACGGTGTTGCGGACGCGACCCTTGACCTGATCGACCATTCCCTCGCCCTGATTCTTCACGCCATCCCTGGTCATGTCGTCGGACATCCTTTCCTCCTGATGCTTCGAGCCGCCCGCGCCTCCGCCTGAAGCGCCCCGTTTGCGGCTCATGGGTGAGGTGAAAGGGCAAGCCATGTGCCCCACATACTCCGCGTTGAACGCCGCGATCGTGTTGGACGACGCACAAAGCCCCTTGCACCGATATATCTCGTGATATATCGTACTAGTCAATTGAAGATATATCTCAGGTATATCGTGAGGAGATCATATGCTCGGCGCATTCTTCGATTTGAGAGACTTTGGCAACTGCGGACCGTCCGGCCGGTCGAGAGGACGTTGGGGATTCGACGGATTCATGGGTGATTTCTGGGGAGGCGGCGGCCCGCGCGGTCGCGGCGGATGGAAGGCTCGAGCGGGTCGGGTGTTCGAGCAAGGTGATCTCAAGTACGTGATTCTGAGGTTGCTAGCCGAGAAGCCACGACATGGCTACGAGATCATCAAGGAGCTCGGGGACCGGTTTGGCGGCTCCTACGCGCCGAGTCCGGGAACAGTGTACCCGACGCTGACCATGCTGGAGGACCTGGGTTATGCTCGCGCGATGCCGGAAGAGGGTGGCCGCAAGAGTTACGAGATCACCGATGAAGGCCGGAAGCACCTCGAGGAGCACAGCGCGACCGTAGACGACATCTTCGAGCGGATCGCGAAATTCGTGGAAGGATTTTTCGACGCACCGATGGCAGACCTGAAACGATCGATGGCGAGCCTCGGCCGGGCGACCTTCTACGTGGCTTCACGATCCCCGAACGATGCGGAGCGCCTCGCCAAGATCAGCGAGATTCTCAAGCAGGCGGCGGCGGACATCGAGAAGCTCACCCAGGAGCAGAGCACTTCGGCAAAGAGCGAGGGCCCTACGCAGCTGTAAACAAACAGGGGACCGCTTTACCGGCCTGAGCGCACAACTAAATTGGGGTCTTGGGGTCACGGCACTTGATGCGTGACCCATTTTTGCGTTGCACTCGGGTTGAGGATTTCCCTCGGCTTCAGCTCAGGGTGTGACGAGACTCGGGCGGGACCGATCCCGCCAAACTCGATGACTGCAGAACCCCTTCGCAAGGGCGGCGCAAATGCCGCCACGGAAGCTTCGCCAGCGGCAGCGGCCGAGGCTTCTGTGCCTGCCGCGCCCAAAGAGCCTCCCACGGGCGCGAGCGGTTTCTTCGCCGCGGTGCGCCCGCATCGACAGCTGCGTGAGGAGCGTCCAAGCGGACGCCGGCTCGCGGGCTTGTCGTTAATCGCGCTCGGGATTGTCTATGGTGACATCGGGACGAGTCCACTGTACGCGCTGCGTCAGTGCTTCGATCCGGAATACGGTCTCGAGGCGTCCCAGCTCAACGTCTACGGCGTCCTGTCATTGATTGTGTGGATGCTCATCATCGTGGTGAGCATCAAGTACATCGTTTTCATCATGCGGGCAGACAATCGGGGCGAAGGTGGAATCCTCGCCTTGCTCGCATTGCTACTCCAGCAGGAGCGCCGCGTCGCTGATCGGCGCCGACGCTGGCTGTTGATTTCGTTAGGCCTGTTCGGCGCGTCGCTGCTTTACGGCGACGGCATCATCACGCCCGCGATTTCGGTCCTGGGCGCCGTCGAGGGTGTACAGGTCGTCCATCCGCATCTGCCCGAATCCGTTATCGTAATCGTGGCGCTGATAATTCTGCTGGGGCTGTTCGTCTTTCAGCGATTTGGAACGGCACGCATCGGCGTCATGTTTGGACCGATCATGGCGATTTGGTTCGTCGCGATCGCCGCGCTGGGTGTGAACGAGATCGCCCGCGAGCCGCGTGTACTGCTTGCGCTGAATCCCTGGTACGGGCTTCAGTTCTTCGGTGCAAACGGGAAGACCGGTTTTCTCGTTCTCGGTGCGGTCGTGCTGGCGGTGACGGGGGCAGAAGCGCTCTACGCGGATATGGGCCACTTCGGCAAGCGTCCAATTCGATTGGCCTGGTTCGGCCTCGTTTTCCCTGCCCTCCTGCTCAACTACTTCGGTCAGGGCGCGATCGTGTTGCGAGATCCGTCCACGGCGACGAACCCATTCTTCCTTCTCGCGCCCAGCTCACTCCTGTGGCCGCTCGTTGTCATCGCCACGATCGCCGCGGTGATCGCGTCGCAGGCGTTGATCTCTGGTGCCTTCTCACTGACTCAACAGAGCGTGCAGTTGGGCTACTCACCACGCGTGACGATCGTGCACACGTCGCACTCGCAGGTCGGGCAGATCTACATTCCCGAGATCAACAACGCGTTGATGGTCGGCTGCCTGCTCCTCGTGGTAGCATTCCGCAATTCGACGGCCCTCGGCGCAGCGTACGGCATCGCGGTGACCGGGACAATGGCGATCACATCGATTCTGTTTTACGTCGTTGCGCGCTCGCGATGGAATTGGTCGCTCGCGCACGTTGGCACGCTCACCGCCGCATTTCTGTTCGTCGACATTTCGCTGCTCCTCGCGAACGCGATCAAGTTCGAGCACGGCGGCTGGGTGCCCATCGCGATCGCGATCGGCGTGTTCACGCTCATGAGCACGTGGAAGAAGGGACGCGTTATGCTCAACGAAGTCCTTCACGCGGGCTCGTTGCCACTCAGCCTCTTCCTCGACGACGTCGAGCGTCGCAAGCCGCCTCGCGTGTCGGGCACGGCCGTGTTCATGACGTCCTCCGCCGACGGCGTGCCGGTGGTATTGCTGCACCATCTCAAGCACAACAAAGTGCTGCACGAGCAAGTGGTGTTGATGTCGATTCTCACCGAGGAAGTGCCGGAGGTCGACGAGGACGAGCGAGTCCAAGTCGAGCGCCTCGAGCAAGGCTTCTATCGAGTGACCGCTCGTTATGGATTCATGGAGACGCCGGACGTGCCGGAAGTGCTGGCGATTGCCAAAGCACAGGGGCTCCGCGCGCGAGCGCTCGACACGACGTTCTATCTGGGTCGTGAGCGTATCATCATCGCCGACAGGAAGCGGCACGGCGGTGAGACGGCGGCCAAGCCGGGCGTTCGTCGCGCGCCGGCGCCGAGTGAGGGCGCACCGAAGCCGCTGCACCTCGCCCGCTGGCGAAAGCGTCTCTTCGTGGTGATGACGCGGAACGCTCGCTCGGCGACCGAGTTTTTCGGAATACCGCCTAACCGGGTCGTCGAGCTCGGAGCGCAGGTCGAATTCTGAGGTGCTCGGTGCTACGGCTGGCGGCACCGAGCCGCTAGAGCCTGTCAACCTTCACCGGCGTCGCGTGACGAGCAACGCGTTGCCGACTTTCCGCTCGCCCGTACTGTCGGACGGGTGATTCACGACCTGTCCGCGAAGAACGAGCGTGGTCGAGCCGCCGCCGTCGAGGTTGAGGCCCTGCGCAACGCCTAACGCTTGCATCAGCGACGCGAATTCGGCGAGGCTCATGCCGGAGCTCGACTCGCTGCGTCCGTCGACGGTGATGAGATAAAGGGTCGAGCTGTCACGTGAGAAGCCGACGCCTGTGCGGGGATGACGCGTGGTCGAGAAGCGTGGAAAGGTTCCCTCGATGCGGTCGACCCTATCGGCAATGCTCTGGCCATCGATGACGAGCCGCGGCCAGCCGCCGACGAGCGTGCAGAGACGGCCGCGACGTGGCGTGAAGCCAGCGACGACACGAAGCTGAGTCGTCACGCCGAGCGAACCGGCGAGGCGACGAAGCACTTCCGCGCTCGCTCCGCTTCCCGCCAGTACCGCCTCTCCGGAATGGATCATCGTTCCGCCGCCGCCGTGTGGAGGGCCGGTGGACTGCAAAAGAATCGTGTCGCCAGCCTGTCCGACGATGCGCAGCGGGACTTCGATCGTTAGGCTTCCGGCTGAGTCGGATGGAGTGGCGCCGTACGTGACGGTGTAGAGCACCGTCGCGTCCTTGCGCGGATGAAAGTTCACGGCGTCGAGCGGCAAGACAGCCCGAGCCGGCGGTGGTGTGAGCACCATGCCCGAGAACACGAAGCGGTCGATCACGGGATGGCCGTCGCACGTCATGCCGAATTGCGAATGAATCGTGTGAAGCGAGTCGTATGGAGAATCGGTGATCGGGACGCCCTTCACGACCACACCATCGATTACCTGATTGTTCTCGTTCTCCCCCGTCTTGAGATCGAAGAAGTCCGCGTTTACAGCGGCAATCACGGACGTCCCCGCGGCAGTGCGCCGCGCCACCATGCCGCTGATTGGCTCACGTCCGCGCAGCGAATCGAACGCGCGCATCGCGGCGATCGCTACGTCCCGACGATGGAGATCCACCTCGATCACGTTGATCGTGAACGGAGCCTGAACGGCGACGAGCCGCCGATGCACGACGCCGGAAGACAGCTGCTCGGTGCTTGCGGAATCGTAGGGCGTTCCACCGGCTTGCCGGACGGGCGGCGGCGACCCACACCCGATCAGAGTGAACACGACGATGAGACAGCGGCACGTTCGACGATTCAGCATGTCTGATCCTCACATGGCAGCCGGCGGGAGCGCTCGGTACTTCAATAGATCCAATACCGGCGCGTCTGGTTCTGCCATTCAGTTGCCTGACGAGCCCAATCGCCGAGCAACGCGTCGATTGTGCCTTGTTCGACGGCGCGTCGCAACTCGTCGGTGCCCGCGAGACGGTCGATCGACGGACGCCACTCCCACTCGGCGCGATGGCGGAGATAGATCGCGCGCAGCAGGCGCACGCCCACCTCCACCGGCCGTACGACGTTTCGGTCCGTGATCGCGATGTCGATCATCGGAATGGTCTGGCCACCGAACTTGTAACCACCACCTTGCTCGATGGTGCGCGATGCCGAATCGAAGTGAACGCCGGGAAGAGCGAGAGCATTCATCTCGCGCGCAATCTCGCCGGCGTCGGTGAGCCACTGTGCTCCAATCAGTTGAAACGGCTTGTCCGTGCCGCGGCCTTCCGTCGCATTCGTGCCTTCGAAGAACACCGTGCCCGGATACAACAGCGTTGCATCCAGGCTCCGCAGGTTCGGTGAGGGATTTACCCATGGAATTTTCGTTTCGTCCCACCACATCGAGCGCCGCCAACCGCGCATCGGCACGACCGCGATGTCCGCGCTGACCTGTCCGGTGCCGACGAGGTAACGCAGCAACTCGCCCGGCGTGAGCCCATATCGTAAGGCAACGGGATACTGACCGACAAAGGATCGGAAGCGCGGATCGAGGATGTTTCCATCGACTCGATCGCCTCGAATCGGATCCGGACGATCGAGGACGATGAACTTTTTGCCAAGCTTACTCACTGCCTCCGCCGACAGTGCCATTGTCCACTCGTACGTGTAGACGCGTGCGCCCACGTCCTGGATGTCGTACACGACGACGTCGACGTCGCGAAGCATGTCCGCCGTCGGCACGCGTGTATCGCCATACAACGAGTAAATCGGCACCCCTGTAGCGGAGTCGGTCGCCGACGAAACCGACTCGCCAGCCTGAGCGACGCCGCGAAGACCGTGCTCGGGGCCGAAAAGCGCCGTTAGGCGCACGCCAGGCGCGTGGTAGAGGAGGTCGATGGTGCTCGCCCCGCGGCGGTCGCGCCCGCTCTGATTGGTGATCAGCCCGACTCGCTTACCGCGAACGAGGTGTAGCGAGTCGGCGAAGAGCACTTCGATGCCAGGCACGGCGCCGCTCGCCGGTGCGGCGGGACGCTGCTGCATGCCGTGCGCGCACGACGTGGCAGCGAAGAGTATCAAGAAACGGCGTTTTCTCATCAGGTGGGGAAAAAAGAAGGATCTGCTTCTCGCGCCGTCGAAAGCAGATCCTTCGTCGCTGGCGCTCCTCAGGACGACATGGTGAGTCGCGCTCCTGAGGAAGTCAGCTCTCTAACGACGCGCAGGAAGACTCACCGAATGGTGCACGCTGTCGCGAAGAATGTCGAGTTGCGCGTCGCGGAATCGCGGCAACGCGATACGCACCTCGTCGGAGCCGTCGTCAGGTCGTACGGGTTCACCGTCAACCGCGAGAACGACATCTCCCGCACGCACAGCGCTCCGCGCCCATGACGGCACAGCAACGACGAGCAGACCGCGCTCGCTGCCCCTGCCCAGATAGCTCGCGAGCTCGGTGCCAACCGGCACCATGCGCAAACCGGCGATGTCGAGCGCGGCGCCCTTTCCCTTCTCTCGCATTGCCGCGCTCATAGCATCGCTATCGCTTCCGGGATCGCGTAACAGCGCCGTAGCGTAAGGAACTTTCGCCGGCGCAACTCGGCGAAGTCGGCTCGGCTCGAGCGGCTCGATGTGAACCGGCTCGATCGGCTCGACGCGCGGCGGGCGAGGTGCGCGATCGTCGTCAGGATCGTTTTGCCATTCGAACGAGCGTCCCAGTCCGCGACCAACGTCTTGGAGCGCCCGACTGGCGCCTTGCATCGCGCGCTCGACGGAACGACGCACCTGGTCGCCGATCATTTCGCCATCGATGTTGAACGGCATCATGCCTGGCATCGCCCCCATCGCGTCACCGTTGAGCATGAAGGCATGCGCGCGATGCGGAAGATCGGCCGCCCGGCCCGCACGAACTCTCACGTCATGGTAACGGCCGTTGGCGTACACTCGGAGGTCGATGTCGTCGCCGGGATGGAGCCGAGTGACTTCGCGCTGGAGGCGGCGCACTCTCACGCTCCCCATCATATCGTCGCCCGAGTCGTCGCGCCCAACGCGAAGATCGACGCCGTTGATCTCGGCGATGCGATTGCCCTCTTCGATTCCAGCGCGCGCTGCCGGTCCGGAATCGTCGACGAACATAACCAGGACGCCCAGACTGTCGCGCCGGCTGCCCGTCGAGCCGATGCCGAGGCCGAGTGTTGGCCGATCGTCCATATCGGCGCGGGAAATCCGACGACGACCATAGAGTGAGTCCGAATCCGCTGTTCGAACACGCACGGTGTGGGTAGAGCCACCGGCATAGATGCGAAGGTCGACCTCTTCACCCGGCCGCACACGACTCAATTCACGCGTCAGACGCCGGGTCATCGCGCTGCTGATGTCGAAGTCGCCGGCGTCCCCTGACGCGACGCGAAGACTCACACCGTTGATCGAGGCGATTCGATCGCCTTCCTCGATGCCTGCTCGACCGGCAGGGCTCTGGGACGCGACCGACGTCACGAGGAGGCCGAGGGTGTCGCGTGCGCTGCTGGAGCTGGACGTGGTAAACCCAAGCGCTGCTCGCGGCTGCTCGTCGTCGCCGCGTAGGACCCCAGATCGCGGCGTCGAATAGATGCGCGCGTTCTGCCCGAATGCTGGAAGAGCGAGACTAGAAGCCGCGAAAACCAGCGCCGGCGTCACCAAGGAGTGGAGTCGCATACGACCTCAGGTACGAAGTTTTGTGTTGCGTACACCTGATCAGACACTCGGCTGGGCCGGCAGGGTTTCCCCGGGGGCAATTAGCTTGTTGTAGTGCGTTCCCTCAGGTCATGACTGTCCCCACTGTAGATACCAGCCAGCGCTCATCGGCCAGTCCGGATCTCGAAGCCTTCGAGCATCATTGGCAGGATGAGGCGGATGCAGCCTATCTCTACCGTCTGCTCTCCGAGGCAGAGCCTGATCCCAAGAAAAAAGACCTCTATCGCCGGCTAGCGGAGGTCGAGGACCGTCACGTTCGGATCTGGTCGAAGCTGCTTGCCGACCACGGTCGGCGCGTTAGGCAATTTCGTCCAAGCGCACGGACGCGGCTTCTGGCCATGCTGGGACGTGTCCTCGGACCTGGCTTTCTTCTGCCGATGCTCCTTGCTGAAGAGGGTCGCGAGGTCAGGGGCTACCTCGATATGCATCGCAGGACAGGGCATGATGTTGCGGGGCACGGAGAAGCGCTGACGCTCGCTCGTGAGTCGGCCGAGCATGCATCGACGCTCAACGAGATCTCAGGTCGCAAGGGCGAGCCATGGCATCGGATGGAATCGGGGGGCTTTCTCCGCAACGTCGTTTACGGCTTCAACGACGGCCTCACGGCCAACTTCGGATTGGTGGCTGGCGTGATCGGGGCGTCGTCCGCACAGGCCCACCATACGGTTGTCGTCGCCGGCGTCGCGGGGCTAATCGCAGACGCACTTTCCATGGGCTCGAGCGGATACCTGGCAGCGAAGAGCGAACAGGAGGTTTACGCGAACGAGATCGCGATGGAGCGCGACGAGATCGCGTTGATGCCCGAGGTCGAGCGCGACGAGCTCGCGCTCATTTACGAGGCGAAGGGGATGACGGCGGAGAGTGCGCATGCACTTGCCACGGAAGTCATGGCAAATCCGCAACGCATGCTCGAGGAGCAAGTACAGGAGGAGCTCGGAATCGGCGAGCCGCACATGTCGCCGTTGCGGGAGGGCTGGGTTACGGGCGCGGCAACGGCCGTCGGCGCGTTCATTCCTGTTTTCTCATTTCTCATCTGGAGCGGCGCGACGGCAATCGTGATCGCTTTCGTGTTATCGATGCTCTCACATTTTCTCGTCGGTGCGGCACGATCGATTTTCACCGGGCGCGGCGTGTTTCGATCCGGCCTCGACATGTTCGTCGTCGGCCTTGGCGTTGCCGTGGTTGGCTATTTTGTCGGCGAATGGATCAGTGGCCTTGTCTAAGCAGTGGGGAGGCGCCGCACTGACGTGTCTCCTCATTAAGTTCCGTCGCGAAAGGTCTTGCATCGCCCCATCCCTCCCATCCCCTCATGCGCAAGATTCAGATCCTCAGTGTTGCTCTTGTGGTGATTTCGAGTGCGCGTGTCGCCGTCGGACAGGCGGCGGGCGCGCAGACCATGCCGTTGCCAGTGCTCGGCATCGGTGGCGGCATCAGCATCCCCGCCGGTGGAATCGCGAAGAATCGCCAGCCCGGATTCAACATCGACGGTATGGCGGAGTTCCGTGTGCCGAGCGAGCCGTTGGGTCTTCGCGGCGAGGTGCTCTATCAGTATTTCGCGCACGATAAGAATGCGCTCACGACCGATGCAAATACATTCGCTTTCCTCGTGAATGTCGTGTACCACTCGCCGGGTTCGCAGGCGCATCCGTATCTGATCGGCGGGATGGGGATTTATCACATCGCGGATCAGGGCAATAGTGCGGGCTTCAACGTCGGGACGGGCCTAACGATTCCGCTGAGCGGGGTCGGAGCGTACGCGGAAGCGCGGCTGCATTTCGCGCTGGCGCAGGGGCCGTCGTTCGTGACGATTCCGATAACGTTCGGGATTACCTTCTGAGCTCGCGGATAATCGCGGACTAACCGGACGGAGCCGCCTTGTCATCCCGAGGAGCGCAGCGACGAAGGATCAGCTGTCACTCGGGATGACAGGAGGTCAAACGCTGAGGCTGAGGATTCGCCCAGGCTTATACACAACTTTCTTCGGCGGCCCCAGAACGAACTTCGCGATTCCCGGATCGGCGAGGGCCGCTGTCACGGCGTCCTCTTGTCCCATATCGGGCGCAAGACGAACCGTGCCGCGGAGCTTCCCGTTGACCTGGACCGCGATCGTTACGAGCTCCTCGGCGGCGAGCGTGGGATCGAAGGTCGGCCAGCCAGCGTCGAAGATGCTGCCGCGGCCACCTAACCGTTCCCACAGCTCTTCGGCGATGTGGGGTGCGAACGGCGACACGAGTTGCACGAGCGACCTGACTTCGTCCACGTGTGGCGTACGCTCCTTCGCACGCAGCACGTTCATGTACTCCATCATCGCCGCGATCGCGGTGTTGTACTGCAGACGCGGTATGTCGTCGCTCACCTTGCGGATGGTTTGATGCAGCTTGCGCATCACCGCTTCCTCAGGCTCGCCCTTGCGACGAGCGTCCTGTGTGCTCGCCCATAGGCGGTCGAGGAATCGCCTAACGCCGGCGATGCTCTGATCGCGAAAGTCACCGCCTTCCTCGTACGGACCGAGGAACATGAGATAGGTGCGGAAGCTGTCTGCACCCCAGCGCTCGATGTATTCGTCTGGATTCACCACGTTCCCGCGGCTCTTCGACATCTTCGCGCCTTCGCGGATGATCATCCCGTGAGCGCGGAATTTCGCGTAGGGCTCCTCGAACTCGAGATGTCCGGCGTCGTGCAATACCATCGTCACGAAGCGTGAATACAGCAGGTGTAGCACCGCGTGCTCGTTGCCGCCGATGTAGGAGTTCACCGGCAGCCATTTCTTCGTCATGCGCGAATCGAACGGACGATCGGGGAGGTCGCTGCTCGGATAGCGCAGGAAGTACCACGCGCTATCGAGAAATGTGTCCGACACATCGGTCTCACGTCGCGCCGGTGCGCCGCACTGCGGGCAGGGTACGCGATACCACGATTCAACGCGCGCCAACGGCGAGATCCCCGAGTCGTCCGGACGGAAGTCGTCGACGTTAGGCAGCTCGACGGGCAGGTCGCTCTCCGGCACGGGCACGTGGCCGCACTTATCGCAGTAGATGATCGGGATCGGCGGACCCCAATACCGCTGACGCGAGACGCACCAATCGTGCAGCCGATAGTTCACGATCCGCTTTGCGTGACCGTGCTCGGCCAACCACGCGACGATCGCGTGCTTCGCATCTTCGACGGAGAACCCGTTGAACTGCCGCGAGTGCACGAGGTGCGCATTCTCGGTGTCCAGGTACGGCTCCTCGAGCGGCGGATGCTCGTCGCGGTTCTGTGAGTCGACGTGCGCTGCATGTGCGGTACGTGGCGCCACGACGCGCACGATCGGCAGCCCGAATACTTTAGCAAACTCGAAATCGCGCTCGTCGTGACCGGGCACGGCCATGATCGCGCCCGTGCCGTACTCCATGAGCACGTAGTCGGCGATCCAGATCGGAATCGGATGGCCGGTGGCTGGGTTGATCGCGTACGCGCCGGTGAAGACGCCGGTCTTCTCCTTGCTCACCTTCCGCGTGACGAGGTCCTGCTTCGCTGCGGTGGCTCGATAAGCACCTACCTCGGCACGCTGCTCGTCCGTCGTGAGTGCGTCGACGAGCGGATGCTCAGGTGCAAGCACGAGATACATCGCGCCGAAGATCGTGTCGGGACGCGTGGTGAAGACCTTGATGTCAGTCGCCAGCGCATTCAGCTCGGCCGTCGTCGCCATCACGTTCAAGCCAACAGTCGCCGCGCCCGCCATCTCGAGCAAATCCTGAACGCGGAATACGATCTCGGCGCCGTCCGAGCGGCCGATCCAGTTGCGTTGTGCGGTTGTCGTGCTCTCGGACCAGTCGATCCAGTCGAGATTCGCGAGCAAGCGCTCCGCATACTCCGTAATGCGGAAGAACCATTGCTCGAGGAAACGCTGCTCGACCTTCGTGCCGCACCGCTCGCATGCACCGGCGATGACCTGCTCGTTCGCGAGCACGGTTTTGTCCTTCGGACACCAGTTCACGGCCGCGCGCCCGCGGTACGCCAACTTGCGCTTATAGAGCTCGAGAAAGATCCACTGCGTCCACTTGTAGTACGCCGGATCCGTCGTCGACAACTCGTGCCGCCAATCGATCATCAGACCAGCGCTCTTCAGCTGCCGGCGGAAGTTGGCAATGTTGCGCGGGATCAGCTCCGCGGGATTGATGCCGACTTTGAGAGCGTAATTCTCAGAGTGAATACCGAACGCATCAAAGCCGATCGGCTCGAAGACCGTGTGCCCTTGCAGCCGCTGGAATCGTCCATAGATGTCGTTGCCCGTGAACGCGAAGAGGTTGCCGACGTGCAGTCCCTCCGCTGACGGGTACGGGAACATCATAAGGGCATAGAACGGACGGGCACCGCCATCGAGGTCGGTGTGGTTCGTTCCCCGCTCTTCCCATTGGGTCTGCCACTTCTTTTCGACGACGGCAGGATCGTAGCCGGAGGGCTCGTTGGCCGAATCCGGAGGGGATTGCGTCACTTCAGTCATTGTCGAGACGAGACGGTGCGCTCCGCGGAACACCCGCGGTTCCGTCGCTGAGGCGTTAAGCGATTTCTATAGGGCAATGTAGGCGGAACCGAATGGCATCGCCAACCGCGAAGAGCGCATGTCGCCGATCATGATCTGGAAGCGTTTACGCCGCAGCACACAGCAGACGAGCGGCGGCTCACTGCGACGGCGCTATGTCGTCTCGACCGGAGGCGTTGCGATGGCGCTGCTCATCGCCGTCACGGCGATCGGCAGTGTCGCCCTCTCCCGGTCGATGAAGCAGCAGCAGAACGCAACTCTTTCCGACGCCGCGCGCCGATCCGCGTTGCTCGTCGATCGCGTGCTCGCCGAACGACTCCGACAGGTCGATTTGATTGCCTGGGAATCGTCGGTGATCGAGGCCGCGAAGAAGGGCTCCGACGTGTCGCGACGCCGCGGGCTGCCGCTCCTGACCATCACGGCGCTGGAGGAGCGGTTCAAAGCAACTCGCTCACAACAGGTGGATTCCACGGCGCTGTACTTTCTGCTCGATCTTTTGCCGAAGCTCGACATCGCCGAGGTCATGCTCACCGACCAGTACGGCTTCAACGCCGTCGTGACGTCGCCCTCGAACGATTTCGTGCAGAGCGACGAAGACTGGTGGCAGATTGCCTGGAAGAGTGGTGTCAGCGAGGCCACCGCGATCGAGGACAGCGCCACCGGGGAGACGGTCGTCGAGCTCGCGCGAGCCGTGCGCGATCACGGTCGTCGCGTTGGTGTGGTGAAGGCGAAGTTCGGCTTCGCCAGTGTCGATTCCGCCCTGATTCAGGCCGGCGTCGGCACGACGCTACGCGTCGATCTCGTCGACTCTACCGGACATATCATCGCGAGCTCGGGAGGCGGAAGACGCTTCCGCCTGCTCACAGCCACGGAAAACCTGCGGCGCGTCACCGACGACAACATCGTTAGCTTCGGCGCAGCCGATGCACGTCAGCGAGGCGCAGTCGCTCTTGCGAATCGAGACCACTGGCGTCTTGTCGCGCACGGCGATGAAGCGACCCTCGGCGCCCCGGTTGCCCGTGCAGAGCTCGCGCTCTTTGCAGGCGCCGTTGTTGTTTTCATCGCGCTCATTGGAGCGCTCGTACTTGTGAGCCGATCCATCGAGCGTCGTATCACCTCGCCTGCGGCGGCGCTCGCCGAGCTCGCGGAAGCTGTGGCAGCAGGTGACCTGTCGCGCGAGGTGGTCGAGGGCGGCGCGGAAGACGAAATCGGTCGGCTCGCGCGCGCCGTCGCCGCCATGGTCGCCGAGCTGCGACGACTCGCGATCGCACTTGGCTCGTCGGCGCAGGAGACGTCGGCGATGTCCGCGGAGATCACGGCGGGTACGGAGGAGATGGCAGCATCGGCCGGCGAGATCGCTCATACCGCGAGCGATCTAGCGCAACAGTCGACGGGCATGGCTCAGTCGATTCAATTGCTCTCGACCTCCGCCGAGCAACTCGTGCGCATCGCCGGCGAGCTTCGCGACGGCGCTCACGAGGGCGTGTCGCGCAACGAGCAGCTGCGAGGGCTTTCGCTCGAGAGCCGCACGAAACTCGACGAA
>DATBBP010000326.1:0-9430 GCA_036270935.1 Gemmatimonadaceae bacterium | reverse complement strand
AAGCTACTGCCCGGCATGACGGCGACGGTGTCGTTCCTCACGGGATCGGCGACGAATGCCCTGCTCGTACCTAACGCGGCGCTGCGCTTCCGTGCGACGCCTGAGATGATGGCGGAAGCTGGACTGAAAGCGAGAAGCGCGAGTGGCAACAGCACAACGGCCAGGGGCGCGGCGACAAGCGGCGCAGCGACGAGTGGCGCGGTTGCCAACGGCGGCGCGAGCGGCGCAGCGACAAACGGCGGTGCCAACGGCGGTCAGAGATCCGGTGCTAACGGCGCGCGCGGTGCCAGCGGCAGTGCGCGGCCGAGCGTGGGGATGCTCTGGTATCTCGACAAAACCGGGAAACTCGCGGTCGCGCGTGTAAAGACTGGTCTCACGGATGGTCAAACGACCGAGATCATTCCGCGCGACAGCACCACGGTTCAGGCAGGACAACAAGTGATTACGGGGACCACCGTCGCGAGCACGAGCAGCAGCTCCAGCTCGGCTTCGGCGAATCCGCTGCAGCCGCAAAGCGGCGGTCGGCGCGGACCGGGAGGGTTCTAACCATGTCAACCGAAACCAACATCATCGCGCCGGTCATCGAGATCGACGGTGTGAAGAAGATCTACAAGACGGGATCGAACGAGGTCGCCGCGCTCAAGGGCATCGACCTCACCGTTAGGCAGGGCGAGCTCGTGGCAATCATGGGCTCGTCCGGCTCCGGAAAGTCGACTCTCATGAATATCCTGGGCTGCCTCGATGTCCCGACTGAGGGAACGTACGCGCTCGACGGCGTCCGCGTAGAAGGGCTGAGCAAGAATCAGCTTGCAGATATAAGAAACCAGAAGCTCGGTTTCGTCTTTCAGGGTTTCAACCTGCTCGCGCGAACGACGGCGCTCGATAACGTCGAGCTGCCATTGCTCTACGATCGCACGGGCAAGAAGCGCGATACGAAAGAGCTGGCGAAGCGTGCGCTCGAGCGCGTTGGCTTGGGCGACCGGCTCGATCACCAGCCAAGTGAGTTGTCAGGCGGGCAGCAGCAGCGTGTCGCAATCGCGAGAGCGCTCGTAACGGAGCCGCGCCTGCTGCTCGCCGATGAGCCGACGGGCAATCTGGATAGTCGCACGTCCGTCGAAGTGATGGCGCTGTTCCAGGAATTGAACGCGCAGGGGATCACGATTCTCATTGTGACGCACGAGCCCGACGTCGCGCAGTATGCGACGCGGATCGTGGAAGTCCGTGACGGGCGAATTCGCCGCGACCATCCGGTCGAGCAGCGACGCGACGCCGCGGCGGACCTGCGCAACATCGACGCCGACGTCGTCATCGACGTGCAGGCGGAGCAGGCGGAGGCAGCATGAAACAGCAAACGCTACTCAAGCTGGCATCGCAGAGCATCCTGAAGAACAAGATGCGGACGCTCCTGACGATGCTTGGCATCGTGATCGGTGTTGGCGCGGTGATCGTGATGGTCGCGATCGGGAACGGCGCCCAAGCCCGAATTCAAGACCAGATCAAGAGCTTAGGAACAAATGTGATCATGATCATGCCGGGCTCCACCCAACAAGGCGGAGCCAGTCAAGGCGCAGGAACGTTCAATCGCTTAACGGTCGCGGATGCCGAAAAAGTAAAGAAGGACGCGACGACGTTGACCGCAGTGTCGCCGGTAATCCAGACGCGAACGCAGGCCATTGCCGGCGGCGCCAACTGGCGCACGCAGATCAATGGCGTGTCCACGGACTATCTCACGATTCGTGACTGGAGCGTCGCCAGCGGCGCGCTCTTCAGCGACAACGACGTGAAGTCGATGCGGAAAGTGGCCGTGCTTGGCACGACGGTCGCGGCGAATCTGTTCCCCGGTGGCGATCCCGTCGGCGCGCAGATTCAGTTAGGCCACGTTCCCTTCCAGGTGATCGGAGTGCTTGCCACGAAAGGGCAGAATGCGGCCGGCAACGATCAAGATGACGTGATTCTCATTCCGTACACGACGGCGCAGGCGCGGTTGAGCGGATTCGTCAGGCTCGGCCAGATATTAGCGAGCACCGGTTCGCCAAACGATATCCCTGCGGCGCAGGACGAGATTCGCAGCATCATGCGCGATTCGCACAAGCTCGGCGATAACGCGGACGATGACTTCACCATTCGCAATCAGAACGAGCTCGCCGACGCTGCGTCGTCAACGACGAAGGTCATGACATATCTGTTGGCGGCGATCGCGTCCGTCTCGCTCGTCGTCGGTGGCATCGGCATCATGAATATCATGCTCGTCTCGGTGACGGAGCGTACGCGAGAGATTGGCATTCGCATGGCGATCGGCGCTCGCGGGTCGGATGTCCTCACCCAATTCCTGGTCGAGAGCATCGTCATGAGCGTCGCCGGCGGTATCGTCGGACTGCTCGTTGGCTTCGGAGGCGCGGCGTTGCTTGGACACCTCACCGGCTGGAGCACGTCGACACCGCCCATCGCGGTCGCGATCGCGGTCGGCTTCTCGGCGGCGGTCGGAGTGTTCTTCGGTTACTACCCGGCTCGTAAGGCGGCCGCGTTGAATCCGATTCAAGCCCTACGCTACGAATAAAAGGAGATTTTACGATGTTATCATCTCATTTCCGTATACGAAGGGTGTTGGGCGGCCTCGCTGGCGTCGTCGCGCTGGGCGCGACGACCCTCGGTGCGCAGCAGCCGGCACCCGGTGCACGCCCGCCGACTGTGGTCACGTTCGATCAGGCGCTCAAGCTCGCGCTCACGCAGAACGTCGGCATCAAGCAGGCGGAGAACAATGCGTCGCTCAACAGCGCGAACGTGACGCAACAGAAGCTCGCGTTCCTGCCGAACCTGAGCCTCAGCGCGAACACCGGTCAGACGTACGGCAACGCCTTCAATACCACCGACGGAACGCTCGCGAGCACGACGACGAACACGCTCAACGCGGGAATCTCGTCGAGCGTGACGCTCTTCGATGGCATGAAGAACGTCGCGAATCTCAAGAGCGCTCAGCTCGGCGAGACCGCTGGCGAGCAGGACCTGGCGCGCGCGAAGCAGACTGCGGTCTTCACCGTTGCATCGAACTATCTCGCGCTCGTCACACAGCAGCAGCAACTCGACGTACAGCAGCAGAACCTCACGGCTCAGGAGGCACTGGAGAATCAGATCAATCAGTTTGTAAAGGCAGGCTCACGGCCGATCTCCGATCTCTACGTGCAGCAAGCGAGTGTCGCGAGCGCGCGAGCAGCGGTCGTGTCGGCGCAGAACGCGGTGGAGCTGGCGAAGGTGGATGTCATTCAGACGCTGCAGCTGGATCCTCGCGGCAACTACGACTTCCAGGCGCCAGCGCTGCCAGACACTGCAGCCACGAACGTCAACTTCGATCTCGATTCGCTGCTCGATCGCGCCTTCGCGCAACGGCCCGATCTGGCGGCCGATGCCTCTCGCGTCACCGCGGCGCAACAGGACATCAAAGCGGCGAACGCGAGCAAATATCCAACTATCTCGCTCACCGGCGGCTACAACAGCGGCGTGACGAGTGCGAACGACGCGGCCTTTCTCGATCAGTTGAATCAGCGTCGCGGCGGTTCGATTGGTAATGGTATCTCGATCCCGATCTTCGATCGTGGCGCGACACAAGCCGCTAGCGAACGGGCGCAGATCGCGGCTGACAACGCGAACCTTGCGCTGAGCACACAGCGTCAGCAGGTCGCGCTGGAAGTGAGACGAGCTTATCTGGACTACGATGCAGCGCGTCAACAGCTTGCCGCGGCGGATGCACAGCAAAAGGCCGCGACGCTCGCCGTGACGACGACGCAGCAGCGCTACCAGGTAGGTGCGGCAACCCTCGTCGAGGTGACGCAGGCGCGCGCGACGCAAGTGCAGGCACAGAGCGCGTACATTACGGCGCGAAATAACCTGGTCTTCCAGCAATCGCTGATGTCCTACTACACTGGCGAGCTGAATCCCGCGAATGCCGTGATCACCGGGTAAGGCGAGTGGCGAGTGGCGAGTGGCGAGTGCGAGCGAGGAAGCAGCGCGCGGCACTCGCCACTACTCGCTAGCGCTCTGGTTGCGTTAGCAAATGCTGAAGCAACCACGCATTGCGGAATGCCGCCTATCATGCAGATCGCGCGGCACAAACAACCAATGGGGGGACATGGTCTTTCCGTAACCCGCTGCGCCGTCACGAGTTATATCAATGGGTGCCGATGGGCGCGTGCATTGCCTTTGAGGAGCGCGTTACCACGCTCGTCCCGGATGGGAGTGAGCGTGCAATGCACGGCATTCACTTCCCCATCGGGTAATTCCATGACCAACATGCGAAAGGGCTTTACGCTCATTGAGCTTCTGATCGTGGTCGTGATCATCGGCATCTTGGCCGCGATCGCGATTCCGAAGTTCGCCAACACCAAGACGAAGGCGTACGTGACGGCGATGAAGTCGGACCTTCGCAACCTCGTGACGGCTGAGGAAGCGTTCTTCTCGGATTCGACCTACTACACGACCGCCACGAACCTCGTGACGCGTAACGGCTTCAAGAACACGTCTGGCGTTGGTGTGCCCGCGGTGACCCCGGGTGCTGGTTACTGGTCGGCGACCGTGACGCACAGCCAGATCTCGGGTGGTACCTGCGGTATCGGCGTCAACACGACGAACCCGATCATCACCACGGCTGGCGATGGTGAACCAAGCTGCTACGTCCCGTAATAGGACTTAGGGTCTAGGACTTAGGGCCTAGAGCTTTCGAACAGCCCCGCGGATTACAATCCGCGGGGTTGTTCCGTTCGTGAGGCATCGTCACACGCACCGCTGGCGGTCGTCGTTCCTGGCGAGCCTCGCGACAAATCTCTTTCCCCTAACGGGGTGGCGACACAATGACAACGAGAGTTTTGACACTGCCACCGGCACCCGCAACGGATCAGCGGGCCATCGCTGAGGTGATGGACGGCATCCGCGCCGTCGTGCGCGCACTCCGCATCAACACGCGTGCGATCGAAAAGCAACTCGGAATCAGCCTCGCCCAGCTCTGGGTCTTGCAGATTCTGAACGACCGGCCTGCGGAGTCGCTGAACGAGCTTGCCATCGCGACGGCGACTCATCAAAGCTCCGTTTCCGTCGTTGTGCGACGGCTCGTGGAGCGAGGGCTCGCTACGCGTACGACGGCGAACCGTGATAAGCGACGCGTACGCATCGAGCTCACGGATGCCGGTCGCGCCCTTTTGGCCAAAGCGCCAGCGACCGTCCAAATGTCGCTCGTTGCGGGGTTGCGCCGCCTGTCCGGCGATCAGCGGCTCGAGCTCGCATCGTTGATGCGCGAGTGGTTGAACTCATCAGGACTCGATTTCAACGCCGCGCTACCAATGCTGATGGAAGAAGAGATCGCCTAACGAGCGATCTTCCGCTCGCCCAAGAGCGGGAAGCACCCGGAAGGCCTCTCCGCCTGTGGGACGTGTCGACGTCGTCCCACGGGCAGGAGGGTTTTGGGATGCGTTGCAGAATCGAGCTGCTCGCGCGATGTCCCTAACGAGCAAGAGCGGTCACGGCCGGCTGTAACAACTGCCGTAGCCGACGATCGCGATGAACAGCAGCGCCAACACGATCACCACGCTCCACACGGTGGATCGGACCGCACTCATATGGCGACTGGGGTGCAAAGGGCATGCGCGCGGCGGACGACGCGAGCGAACGGAGCCATTCGCGCGATAGATTACTGCGTATGCGCCTTCTGCTGGTCGAAGATGATCCGGAGCTCGCGACGATTCTCGAGTCGGGCCTGAGAGAGCAGGGAATTCAGGTCTCGCGCGCGTCGACGATGCCGGCCGGGCGTGCCGAGGCGACGCGCAACCGCTTCGACGTGATCGTGCTCGATGTCATGCTGCCCGGTGGTTCGGGGCTCGACCTCTGTCGGGATTTGCGCCTCCGAGGCATCGCGACGCCGATTCTCATGCTCACCGCGCGGGACACGATCGACGATCGCGTCGTGGGACTCGAGGTCGGAGCCGATGACTACGTGACGAAGCCCTTCGCGTTCCGCGAGTTGGTCGCGCGCGTGCGCGCGCTCGCCCGGCGTCGTCCGGCGCTCGTTCCACGCGTGGTCATGGTCGCGGATCTCGAGGTGGACCTCGCCTCGCGGCAAGTGCGCCGGTCGGGCCGCTCGATCGAGCTCACGGCCAAGGAGTTTGCGCTGCTGGAATTCTTCCTTCTGCATCGAGGGCAGGTCGTGGACCGCGCAGCGATCACCGCGCACGTCTGGGACGACAATCACGATCCGTTCACCAACGTGCTCGAGGTTCTCGTTAGGCGACTCCGCCGTAAGATCGACGACGACTTCGAGCCGAAGCTCATTCACACCCTGCGCGGCGCCGGCTACCGCTTCGCGGATTGACTCAGCCATGGCCCGTCCCCTTCAGCCGCTCGCACGCCTCCGCCTCGGTCTGACCGCGTGGTATCTCGCGACCTTCGGGGCAATTCTCGTCTTACTCGGTAGCGGAATCTTCGTCGTCATCGGCCGACAGTTCGCCGAGCAGCTCGACGACTCGCTGCATGACGCGACCGTGGAGCTCGAGCGCGCGGCGCGCATCCGCGAGATGGAATCCAAGACGGCGCGCGGGCAGGTCGTCGACGCCGTCGAGGAGCTGCACATCCCCGAGCGGTCGCTGTACCTGTTCGACAGTGCCGGCCGGCCCGTGAGCCCTGAAGCTGGCGCGAGCTGGATCCAGCTCGCGGCCCGAGACGCAGGACGTGCTGGTGTCGTCAAGCGCGATCAGGATCCGAACCGCGGCAACACGCTGCGGCTCCGGGCCGAGCGCTTCACTCTGGCAAGTGGCGCGCCGATGGTCGCTGTGGCGGTGGCCGACAAAGTGGAGCTCGAGGATCGCTACGCATCGCTCATCGCGACGTTTGGCGCGGCGGCGGCCGCGGCGCTGCTCCTCGTCGTAGCGGGAGGCTGGTTCCTCGTCCGCAAGTCGACCGCGCCCGTGGAGCTCACGATTGTGCACATGCGTCGCTTCATGGCCGATGCCGCGCACGAGCTGCGCACGCCACTGACGGTGTTGCGGAGCCGCGCTGAGGTTGCGCTGCAGCAGCCACGCGCCGCGCGCGACTACGAGGACGCGCTCCGTGGCATCGAGCTCGAGGCCAAGCGACTCGGCGGCCTCGTTGAGGATTTGCTCATCCTCGCGCGCGCTGACGCGGGTGAGCGCCCGATCGCGCATGAGCGCGTCTACCTCGACGACCTGACACTCGACGCCGCGGGCGCGGCGCGGGTCGTCGCGCAGGCAAAAGGCGTCGCCCTCGAGGTCGACGAATTCGACGAAGCGCCAGTCGATGGCGATCCAACGCTTCTTCGCCAACTCGTGATGATCCTGCTCGACAACGCGGTGAAGTTCACCGCGCGTGGCGGCAGCGTACGCGTTCGCGTCGGCGCGCCAAATGAGCGTCCACTACTCGTTGTCGAGGACACGGGCATCGGGATTTCCGACGAGCAGCTGCCCCACGTGTTCGAGCGATTTTATCGGGGAGATCCTGCTCGCAGCCGCGGCAACGGCTCCGTCGACGGCGCTGGGCTGGGTCTTTCGATCGCGAAGTGGATCGCGGATGTGCACCACGCGGAAATCGCACTCGCTTCGGAGCCCGGTGAGGGGACGCGAGTGTCGGTACGGTTCTCTGCGGCGGGGGTCGGAGCGGGAGCGACTTAGCGGTTGCGGTCATCCTGAGCGAAGCGAAGGATCCAGCATGCTTTGTTGGTGGGAGTCCAGGATGCTAGCTCCTTCGTCGCTGTCGCTCCTCAGGAGCGGTGATCGCGCAGGAAGCTCATTGTCGCGCGTGCGACTTCGACCCCCATCATTGCACTCACGACAACGTCGCTCGACCAGTGCTGATCGCGGTACACGCGTTGGGCTCCGACGTACGTGATTGCCGTTCCCGCGAGCGCGGTCACCCAAGGCCGATTTGCCTCGAGCGCGATGGCGGTAGCGAGGCTCGAGATGTGGACGACGTGTGCCGACGGAAACGACTGGTACGTCCCATTCATGCCGAAGGGATGGAACGTCAGCGGGTCGTGGCCCGCGAAGGGTCTGGCCTCCCCCACAACGGGCTTGAGCACCGATTCGAGTGCATCGGCCGCGGCGTAGCTCAATCCCACACGCAACGTCGCGGCAGCAAAAGCGCGGCGGCCTAACAGGCGAGAACCGACGTAGGTCCCGACGAGCGCCGGTACGATGTGGCCGGCCGTTCCCAGAATGTCGGCGCCGACGGCCACCCGATCGAGCTCCCGCGAACGATTCGCGAGAGCAATAGAGCGGAGCTGCTCGTCGAACACGAACGACGCCGCAGCGAGCGCGCTCGATGCTGCCCAAACCACGTGCTCGCGATCGCTTGAGGCACGAGCAGTGCGTAGGGTCGGCTCGCTCACGGATTGTGCGAGGACTGGTACACGAGCGGCGCACAGGGCGAGCGAAAGCGCCGACCACGCGTAAGACTTGATCATGGTCCCTCCCGCTCATCGCAATATGCCGGCGGGACCACGATGCCGCACAACGCAGCAAGAACTGTCATCGTCCTGTCAGGTTGAACGAATAGCCTTCTTGACAACCGCATCCATGGGTATGGGAGCTCAACTCAATCGAACGGGCGTTCTAATCATCGTTGCAGCTGTGGGGTGCGTCGGGCGAGCGGTGGCGCAACGGCCGGTGACTCGTGGGCAAGCCGTTGACGCCGCGGTTTCGGTCGGGCCGAGACTCGCTGTAGCGAAGGCCGACACCGAGGTCGCCCTGGCGGCACTGATTTCGGCGAGCTCGCTCCCCGATCCCACGATTAGCGCGAGCTACACGAAGGATCTTCCCAGCTACCATACGACGCTCGAACTGCCGATCGATTTTCCGTGGCTTCGCGCACCACGTGTTGGCTCAGCCAGAGCGGCACGGACAGCGGCTCAATATCTCTACGCCTTCCAGCGTGCCGCGGCGGCGCTGGACGCCGATACGACCTACACCCACGCGCTCGCGGCGCGTGAACATGCTCGGCTGTCACGCCGAAACGCTACCGATGCCGACAGCCTGCGTCGCATGGCTGCAACTCGTCGCGATGCGGGTGACGCGAGCGATCTCGATGTGGAGCTGGCGACGGTGAATGCGGGTCAGCAGGCAAACCTCGCCGCGGCGGACTCACTGAGCTACGTCTCGACGGTACTCGATCTGCAAGCAGCCATGGGTCTCGTGTCGATGGAAACAACGGTCTTGCCGAGTGACTCGCTCGGCTATCCGGCCGTTGTCGATGGCGATGGCGGCGTTGTGGTCAGCGCGACTCTCGAAGTCGCTGCCGCGCAACAGACGTTCAACGCGGCGCAGCTCGCGGCGACGTTTCAGCGCCGAGTTGCTTGGTTCGGCATCAACGTCACCGCCGGCTTCGATTGGGGCGACCCGACAAACCCTGGTCTGCTGCCTGTCATTGGACTCTCGGTTCC
>DATBBP010000325.1:0-15455 GCA_036270935.1 Gemmatimonadaceae bacterium | reverse complement strand
GGACGGTCCACAGTTGCCAAAGTCCCTTAAATCGAAGAATGCGCCGAGCATATGTTCTCCTTGCGATATACCTGAGATATATCTTCAATGCGCTAGTACGATATATCACGAGATATATCGACGCAAGGGGCTTGTGCATCTTCCAAGACAACACCGGCGTTCAACGCGGGGTATGTGGGGCACATGGCTTGCCCTTTCACCTCACCCGTGAGCCGCAAACGGGGCGCTTCAGGCGGAGGCGCGGGCGGCTCGAAGCATCAGGAGGCAAGGATGTCCGACGACATGACCAGGGATGGCGTGAAGAATCAGGGCGAGGGAATGATCGATCAGGTCAAGGGTCGCGTCCGCAACACCGTTGGCGGCGCAACCGGCGACACCAGCGAGCAGATCAAGGGCAAAGCCCAAGAACTGAAGGGCAAGGCCCAGCGCAAGATCGGAGAGAAGCAGGTGGACCTGGATCCGGACGACTGAGTCAAGAACTGGAAGTCATAGAACGACAAAACCTCGCGAGAGCGCATCTCGCGGGGTTTCTTTTTGCTGGCGCTTGGCACCAGACAAGCCGTCAGCGTGTCGCGCCCACCGCAAGAGGGCCCGGCGGCCTTAACCCGCGCCCGTCGATCAATTTCTTTCGCAGGCGCTTCGCTGTGTACATGGTGGTATCGGCGCGCGTGAGCAGATCCTCGGGCGTCATCTGCCCGTGCTCGTCTGGTTGAGCCAAGCCGACGCTCACCGACAGTGGAAGATCTTTTCTCGTCGCGAGCGCGACGAAGGGCTCGCGCCAACGAGCGGTCCACGAATCGGGCGCGGCATCCGCGGGCGCGGTTGCAAGGACCGCGAACTCGTCACCGCCAACGCGCGCGACGATATCGGTCGAGCGGAACGCTTGGCGGAGGACCACGGCGACTTCCATCAGTGCGCGATCGCCGGCCCAATGGCCGTAGGTGTCGTTGATGATCTTCAGCTCGTCGACGTCGAAGAAGATCTGCCAGATGCTTCTCGGCTCGGCAACCTTGAGCAATGTCGCAGCGCGAGTGACGTAGCCACGGCGGTTGTAGAGACCCGTGAGCTCGTCGGTGAATGCTGCCGCGCGGAGCGAAGACGTTAGGCGGTGACGCTCCGCCGCGACGAGGAGAACGCGTAGGAGGCCCGGCGAATCGAGCTGCGCCGCGGTGACACAGTCTTCGGCGCCGAGGCGAATCGCGCTCAGGAACAGAGCCTCCTCGAACCAAGGCACCACGACGACGATCGCCGCGTCGGGAACGGCGCGCCGCGCCGCCATCATCGAGATTCCCAGCTCAACGGCAGCCCCCAACGCAATCACGACGACGTCGGGCGCGTTCCACAGCGAACGCGTCGCGGTCGCGCCTTCGCCACGTGACTCGTCAGGCGCCGAAGCCGGCACGAGCTCAACCGACCTGACATCGCGCAAGAGCACGCGCAGCTCGTCGGCCACACCGTCGGAGCCGTGGTCGATGAGGGCAGCGCGTAGTCGAGCGGAAGAGTCGAAAGAGATCATGCGGCGAAGGGCGACACGATAGTGTCCGAGCCCCGCTCCGATTGGTCGGGGGGCACGGCTGGTGGTGGAAAGGCAATCGGGGCGGGGAGCGTCTCCAGGATGCGCGTAAACAGCTCGAGCACGTCCGGATCGAATACCCGCCCGCGGTCCGCGCGCATCGCCTCGAGTGCCTCCTGGGGCGTATAGGCGGCGCGGTACGGCCGGTGAGTCGTCAAAGCGTCATACACGTCGGCGACGCACAGGATCCGCGCGCTGATTGGGATTGCCTCGCCGCTCACGGCATCCGGGTATCCTGCCCCATCCCACCGTTCGTGATGGTGGCGAATCATCGGGAGGACGTCCCAGGGAAATTCGACGTCCTTCAAGAGGTCGGCGCCGGCTGACGCATGCCGCTCGATGATTGCACGCTCGGCAGGGGTCAGCGGCGCCGCTTTGTTCAGGATATCCGAAGGCACAACGATCTTGCCGACGTCGTGAAGCATGGCGCCGATGCGCATCCAGAACAGCGTTTGCTCATCGAAGCCCAGGGCTTTGCCAATGGCGCAGGTATAATCGGCGACGCGCTCGCAGTGGCCGAGTGTATACCGATCCTTCGACTCGATCGACTGGCCCCACTGCCTAACGACGTCCAGGAATCGGCGCTCGAGCCGATCGATGCGCCGCCGCACGTCGGCGATGTCTCGCTGGACACGAAGCCGGGCGAACAATCGATGCGATGAGTTCAATGATTGCAGCGCGTCGCGGTTGCGCCGAAGGGTCGTGTAGAGCTCTGCCTGCTCACGGGCACTTTCGGCGGCGAGCAGCAGGTCCTCGCGCCGAAGCGCGCTCTCGTACGCGACGCGCAGATATTCTTCAGCCTCTTCCGTGCGCCCGAGCTCGCGCGCGATCACACCGCAGTGCTTGTAGACCTCGCTGAGGACGCGAATATCGTTGAGTGGCCGAGCTTCCTGCAGGACGCGCTCGCACACGACCTGTGCATCGACGTAGTCCCCGCGGGCGATGCGCATGGCCGCGCGGTTGACCTCGACCATGAGCGCGGTGCTCGCGTCTCCGCACGTCTCACAGAGCGCCAACGCCTCGCGATAGGTGGCCTCGCCGTCATCCCAGCGTCCGAGATCGGCATACGCGAGGCCGATATCGTTTAGCAGATTCGCAACATACGTATCGAGGCCGAGCGTGCGATAGCCGGCGAGACTCGTCCGATAGTGACGCAGCGCGCGCGGCACGTCGCCGCGCATGCTCGCGATGACGCCGAGGTTTTGCTCGACCATCGCGACCAAACGAGCGTCGCCGGCGATCTGTGCCATGCGGCGCGACTCCCGATACAACGCTTCCGCCTCATCGAGCTGCCCGCGCTGCCAATGGCTGATCGCAATGATGTTCTTGGCGTTCGCGACCGCGGCCGAGTCACCGCGCAACTCGGCGACGGCAAGAGCGGCATTCACGCAATCGAGTCCGGCTTCGACATCGCCGTCGTCGAGGTAGAGTCGGCCGACGCGGCGCAAAATCATCGACGCCTCTTCGGCGTCCGCGTCCGATCGCAAGAGGTAGAGTGCACTCTCGTACCGCCGCCGCGCGAGTTCGCGTTGGCCCGCCCGCTCGGCGCGAAGCGCTTCGTCGAGCAGCGTGCCGACCGCCGTCGCGTGACGGCCGCGAGCGACGCGCCGAGTAGCGCTCGTCGGACGCATCAGCGCACGCCCGAGAGACTGTCGCTGGCCGCCGACGCGACGGTGTAGCCGGAGAAGTGGCGAATCTCGAGCAGCGCGCTGCCATTTTTGACGTCAACCTGCACCGGCAAGATCTCGATCACCCGTGCGTTGCCGGCCGCGTCCATCGGCAACGAGTCGTCGGCGAAATATCCGGCGAAGAGTTGCGGAACGGACAGAGGCTGCTTGAGGCGGATGCCGCGCAGAGATTGGGTGAGCTGAATCGGGACGGCGAAATGCAAACCATGCGGCTCGAACCGATACGCGAGCGACGCGCCCTTGAGCGCGGTCACCGTAATGTGCGTGGGAGCGGCAACGGCGGCGGCGGGTACGAGAATCGTTAGGCCCGTGGACGAATGCCGCACGATTGCGCCGAGCGGGCCGACATCGAAGCTGAAGGTGTCGTTGACGGTAAGCGCGACTTCCCGACTCACCGGTTGGATCGACGCTCCCGCCGGATTGCTGACGACACCTATCGGCGGCGCTCCATCCAAACGGGGCGAGACGACGAGCGCCTGCTCGCCGCTGCACGCGACGACAGTCGCGGCAGCGATGAGAATGGCGAGACGTGCGGCGGCGGGGCGCTTCGACATCATCTGGCTCTCCGTCGGACTGTTAGCGGATCTGTCGATCGAGCGAACAACGAATGCTCGCTAGGCATTTCCGCGAGCACATCAGGAGATAACCACGTGAACCATACATGGGCCGTGATTCGTATCACGGGTTTCTCGAAGTAACAAAGTTCTCAAAATCGATAGTTGACGCGCTCATGCAGCGGCTTGTTTGACCGCGGGCGGAGTGCCCGCGGCAGCAGTCACAAATGCCTGAAAGCTCGGGACAACACGTTCGAATACTGGGAACAATGCCGGGTCGAAGGAGCGGCCCGAGTCCTCGCGCATCATGCGCAACGCTTCGTGAGGAGAGAATGCGGGGCGGTACGGACGATCAGTCGTTAGGGCGTCGAAGACATCGGCGAGCGCAAGGACACGCGCGTGGAGCGGGATGTCCTCAGCCGTTAGGCGATCGGGGTAGCCGCAGCCGTCCCAGCGCTCATGATGGCTGCGCACCATGGGCAGCACGTCCCATGGGAACTCGACGTCCTTGAGCAGCTCGACACCCGCAACCGGATGACTTTCCATCAACGCGCGCTCTTCGGGCGTGAGCTTCCCGGGCTTGTTCAGCACCTCCGTCGGAACGTTGATCTTCCCGACGTCGTGGAGCAGCGCGCCAATGCGGAACCAGAACAGCGTACTCGGATCCGGATCGAGCGCGCGAACGATCGCGCACGCGTAATCCGCCACGCGTTCGCAGTGGCCCAGCGTATACGGGTCCTTCGATTCGATCGAGCGCGCCCAGGCGCTGACGATGTCGTAGAAGCGCTGCTCGAGATTGCGCATCCGACGGGCGACATCGGCGAGGTCACGTTGCGCGCGCAGCGTGGTGAAGAGACGGTGCGACGTATTCAATGCTTGGAGCGTCTCTCGCTCCCGACGCATCACGGAGAAGAGCTCCGCCTGTTCGCGAGCGACTTCCGCGGCGAGGAGCAGATCTTCGCGTCCCGTTGCCGAGGAGAACGCGTCGCTCAAGTGTCGCTCGGCCAGGTCGAGCGTGCCCTGCTCGCGCGCGATGACACCGAGGTTTTTCTGTGCCTCCGATACAGCGCGAACGTCATTGAGTGGTTGCGCACGGCGTAGCACTCGCTCGCAGATCAACTTGGCGTCGATCAATCGCTTTCGCGCGATGAGAGTCTCAGCCCGGTTCACCTCGATCATGAGGCTGGTGCGCACGTCGCCACACGCCGCGCAAAGAGCAAGGGCCTCGAGATACGTGCGTTCGGCATCTTGCCATTGTCCAAGGCGCGCGTGCGCCATGCCCATGTTGTTCAGGAGATTACCAACTTGCTCATCGAGGCCGAGCTCGCGGTAGCCGGACAAGCTCGTCTCATAGTGCCTGATCGCGCTCGACAGGTCGCCCCGCATGTTCGCGATCGTGCCCAGGTTCTGCTCGACCATCGCCGCGAGCGTGACGTCGCCCACCATTCGGGCTTCCGCGCCGGCCTGCATGTACAGCCGGTGCGCGTCGTCCAGACGACCACGGAGCCAGTAACCATTTGCGAGCGCGTTGGTCGTGCGGGCGAGGGCGGAAGAATCACCCGTCGCCTCGGCAACGGCGCGTGCGACCTCGAGGCAGTCTTCACCCGCGGAGTAATCGCCGTCCTCGAAATACAGATGCCCGATGTTCCTGAAGATCGCCGACGCCTCCGTCGCTTCTGCGGGCGACCGAAGCAGATAGAGCGCACTTTCGAAGCGTCGTCGAGCCAACTCCCGATGTCCCGAGGCCGCGGCGACGCGAGCTTCATCCATCAGGGCAAGCGCCAGACCCCCATGCGGCAGCGATGCCGCCTCTTTCGAGGCGGCATCGCTCGTGCTCGTCGAGAGTGATGGCAGCAGCTTCACGACTTAGAACCCGCCGTTGTCACACATCGCGATCGTGTAGCCGGAGAAGTGCTTGATCTGGAAGCTCACCAATCCAGCGCCGGTGATCGTCGGCTCGAGCTCATTGACGGTGGCCTGTCCGGTTTTCGGATCGTACTGGAGCGTGGGCGCCGAGTAGTAAGCACCTTTCGCCACCTTGTTCGATCCGAGGAGACCTCCGAGCAGCGACCCGATGAGCGAATTGTTGGAGACGTCCTGGGTGACAACCACCGGCACGGCGAACTGGAGGCCTTCCGGCTGGAACTGATAGTTGTAGACGTTGCCCGCTTTCACCGTGACCGTGATGTGCGTCGTCTGCGAGAGCGCGCCCGGGGGCACGGTGATGGACAGACCTGCCGTGCGGTTCGCAGACACGGTGCCGCCAGGCCCCGCGTCGAATGACCAGACGACATCCTGCTGGAGAGTCGTCGGACGTGTAACGAGCGTGACGACAATGTTGAGCAACTTTCCAACGGTGCCCAGTACGCCGCCGATCAGCCCACCGAGTAGGCTGTTCGACGGCTGCGTCGCCGCGGGGCTCAATGGTGCGCTCGGCGCCCGATCGGCGCATCCGGCGATGACGGCGCTCGCGACGAGCGCGACGCCAACGAGTCCAAGAAGACGTTTCCGCATCGAAATATCTCCGTAGTGCGCCGGCGGACAACCACGTCGCGCGCGAACGCGAAGGTCAACTTGCAGGGGATCAGTATTTGCGAAAGCGCCGGTCACGGCAGCGTGCTCGGCGTTTCGTGTGCATTTAGATAGCGCTCCGCGTCAGTGCAGGCCAGTAATTTTGCTCACGCGCCACGTGCGGAATGGACACGCGGTGTCAAAGAACGCGACGCATCGGCAACCTTGTCCTGGCGTCTCGGGCGGAGCGACTGCCTAACGCGGCATAACGTCGCTATCGGTAGCCTTTGGTTGTCGGTGAAAACGAAAAGCCGGCGAGCTGTACTCGCCGGCCATCGATTCCACCAATCACCAACTACCGATCACCAACAACAAACGGCTACTCGTATCTGAGCGCGACGATCGGATCGAGTGCCGCGGCGCGGCGGGCGGGCCACACGCCGAACAACACACCGACGAGCGCCGAGAACGCAAAGGCAAGGCCGACAGCGGCGGGCGAGACTTGCGTATTCCAGCCGGCCGTCCGGCTCATCACCGTCGCGCCGGTTGCGCCAAGCACGATGCCGACGACCCCGCCCATGCAACAGAGCACGACGGCCTCGATGAGGAACTGCAGAAGGATGTTGCGTCGCGTCGCGCCGAGCGCCTTTCGCACACCGATTTCACGCGTGCGTTCGGTGACCGAGACGAGCATGATGTTCATGATCCCGATGCCACCGACAAGGAGGCTCACCGCGGCGATGCCGGACAGGAGGAAAGTAAAGACCTGCGTCGTCTCGCCGAGCGTATTCAAGAAGTCCGCCTGACTGCGAATCTGGAAGTCATCGGGCTTGCCCTGACGGAGACGATGTTCGCGCCGCAGCACCCGCTGAATGTCCGCCATCGCTTCCGGGATCTTGTCTTCGGATTCGGCAAGAACACTGATGGATCGCAGCCGGTCGCTTCCGATTATGCGAAATCGCGCGGTGTTGATCGGAATGAGAATTTGATCATCGGGGTTGCCGAACGGCGTCGCTTGACCCTTCGACTCGAGAATGCCAACAACGGTGAACTGAATTCCGCGGATGCGGATGTCCTCGCCGAGTAATGCATCCGGTGTGTCGAGACCCATGTTCGTCGCGACCGTTGGCCCAATGACGGCGACTCGCTGACGCGCTTCGTCTTCCGCGGACGTGAACATGCGCCCCGAATGGAGCGCGTATTTCCGCACCTCGAGATAGTTGGCGGACGTGCCGACGACCGAAGTGTTCGCGTTCTTGTTGCCCCACTGCACCTGCAAGCTCCGGTTCATTTCCGGCTGCACGGCGAGCAGCGATGATGCGCGCTCGTCGAGCGCCTTCGCGTCGTCCATGATCAGTTTCGCCTGCGCGTCAGCGATCGCGACGCCGAAACCCCGCTGCTGGCCCGGATTGATGGTGAGCAGTGTGGTGCCGAGCGCGGCGATGCGGTCTTTCACCGCGGCTTGAGCGCCGGTGCCGAGCGCGATCATCGCGATCACGGCCGCGACGCCGATGACGATGCCGAGCATCGTCAGCACAGAGCGCAGCTTGTTCGCGCGGAGCGCGCTGATTGCTACCGCAATCGTCTCGCCGAAGAGCATGATCTATCGTGCTCCCCGTTAGCGCGCGCCGCCGCGTGGTGCACCGCCACCGCCAGCGCCGCCGGGACGGCCGCCGCCAGGGCCAGCGTTAGGCGTGAGCCCCGGAACTCCCATACCCTGACGCAGACGGTCGTTCTGCTGTTGCCGCTGTGCTTGCAACGCGAGCGAGGCGAGAAGGGCCACGCGCTCGCCCTCCTTGAGACCGGTCACGACTTCGGTGTAATCGAAATTCGCCGCGCCGAGCATAACGACGCGGGCGTGATACGTCTTATGGGCGCTGTCGGCGACGAACACCAAGCCCGGATGCGTCCGCCGGCCGAAGCCACTCATCTCGGGGCTCGAGGGTTGGAGGTTACCGCCACCACTCTGCGCCTGCTTCCCGCCGCGCTGTCCGTAGCCACCACCACCCCCGGCGGTCTGACCACCACCCATGCCTCCGCTATTCGCCTGCATCTCTTTGCGGCGGCACGCACCGGCAACACGCATGTCGACACCGGCACTCTTGTACAGCTTCTCACTCTCGTCGCGCATCGCCGCGAAATCGAGCTCGCCGGCGCGCGCCTTCGTCCGCAGATCGTCGAGCTTCTTCTGTAGATCGGGCTTCTTGGCAAGCGCCGCTTTCACATCCGCGCACTGTTTGTCGGTGACCTCGATCTGCTGTCGGCCCTGGCCGGAGCCCTGCTGTGGCTGCTGGAACGGCTCACCCTGGGCCGTGACCGACACTTCGCCTTGCGCGGTTGCGACTCGAGTGCGGCCCGACGGCGATGGCCCGCTCGCACCGTCGGCGCGTGAACGGCCAAATCCATTCTGCATCTGGGCGCGAACTTCGGCGTTCACGCTGTCCGCGTTGAGGCCCAGCATCTGACCCGTCGCGACAGCCTCACGAACGTTCTTGAGCGCGTCGTTAGGTACGGCGAGGACGTCGTTGACCTGATCGACCAGCACCGATACCTCACCGTTCATGCCAGGCTTGAGTAAGCCCTCACCGTTGTCGAGTGTCACGAGCACCGGGAACATGGTCACGTTCTGCTGAATCGTCGCGTTGGGCTCGACCTTATCGACGACGCCCTGGAACCGACGGTCCGGGAACGCATCGATCGCCACAGCTGCCGTCTGACCGGAGCGGACCTGGCCTATGTCTGTCTCGTTGAAAAACGCGCGCACGCGCACTTTGCCGAGATCCGCCATAGTGAGGAGCGTCGTCCCACCCGTCGCGGAACTGGTTGCGGACGTGATGACTTGGCCGAGCGAAACCGTCTTCGTGAGGATTGTGCCGGCGGTGGTGGCGTTCACCGTGGCGTCCTCGAGGCGTTGCTTCGCGAGGTCGAGGTTGGCGGCCGAGCGAATGGCCCCCGCTTTCGCGTTCTCGAACACGAGCGACGCATTCTCGTATTCCTGCGACGTGATGACCTTCGCCTTGAACAGCTCGTCGCTGCGTTTCTTCTGCGCCTCCGATACCTGGAGCTGTGCCTGCGCCGCTTTGAGATCCGCGTCGGCCTGATTGTACTGGTTCTGGACGTCTCGCGTATCGATTTGGACGAGGAGATCGCCCGGCTTCACGAGCGTCCCAGTCTCCACTGGCATCTTTGTGATCAATCCGGAGGCCTTGGACTTCACCTCGACGACGGTAATCGGCTCTACGGAGCCGGTCGCCTCAGCGTCGATGACGATCGTGCGGCGCGTCACAAACGCCGTCTGTACGAACGGCGCCTTGTCCTTATTTCCCGTACACGCAGCGGTGCCGACGATGGCAAGCGCCAGCGCGAAAAATCGCTTCACGAGAGGGTTCTCCAGGTGGGGAAGATGCATCCTGGAGTATACGCATGCCCCGAGCGATCTGCTGGGCCAAACGCCTAGCTACTCCGTGCTCGATGTTAGGTGCCGGCGGTGGGCTGTCGCCTAGCACCTAACACCCAGCGGCTACTGAAGATCGCGCCCGATGATGGCTTCGATTTGCGCTCGCGCGAGCCGGTAGTTGAGACGCGCCTGGATCATAGCTGCCCGCTGCTGATTGAGCGTCGTCTGGGAGGTCAGGAGGTCGAGTAGTGTCGATGCGCCAAGCGCATAGCGCTGCTGCTGTACGCGCAGGTCTTCTTCAGCGGATGCAATCGAGGCTTGCTGAATCTCGATCTGCTCTTGTGCGGCGCGGAGCGACGCCAGCTGCTGCGTGAGGCCCTGCTGCGCAGCGAATCGAGCATCGCGGAGCGTTACGTCCGCGGTTTGCTCGCTCACCTTTGCCTGCGTCAACGTGTACTCGCGCTGAAAGTTATTGAACAAGGGGTACGATGCACTGAATGAGAATGTGTTCGCGTACGGGTACAGTCGATCGATCGTCTTGTCGCCCGTGCCATATGGGGCATAACCACTCCCGCCTCGCGAGAAGGTGAGGTCGAGCGTCGGGAAGTAGGATGTCTTCGCGGAGCGCACAGCGGCTTTGGCCGAGACGAGGTTTGCACTCGCCTGGGAAACGCCGGGCCCTTGCTGCGCGAGCTGTACGAGAGAGGCGCTGTCGATTGGCGCGATTGGCTGCTCGAGCGTGTCGCTCGGTTGTGCGGTCACAAGATACGGTGCAGCGACGAGCCGCGTGAGCGCGGCGCTCGCGATACGCAGGTTGTTCTGCGCCGTAACCAGCGCGAGTCGCGCGTTGCCGACCTCGATGACCGTTCGGAGAGAGTCGGAGAGTGTGGCAGCTCCGGCGCGTACGCGAGCTGCCGCGGCAGCTTGATCGGCTTGTGCTTGGTCGAGTTGTGCGAGCGCGGCGACTTCCGATTCACGCGCGGCCAGAATCGCGTAATACTGCGTTTTCACTTGGAGCGCGACGCTGAATTCCTGAGCAATGTCGTTGGCTTCCGCCGCGCCCACACCCGCTTTGGATTGCGAGATCTGGTAGAAGCGCTGACCGCCATCGAAAACACGGACCGAAGCGCGAAGCCCGGTCGAGTATGACCAGGGGTGCGGCGGATTGAAGGGCACGATCGTGCCGCTCTGTCCAACGCGATCACCGGTTTGCTGCGACTGGCCCGCACTGATCGTCGCGTTTGGAATGAACGCGGCGTACGCCTGCTTCACTGACGCGTTGGCGATCGTCGTCTGGCCCCGCGCGGCAACTGACAGAGGTGAATTGCGCTGCGCCAGTTGAACCGCCTTCTCCAGATCGATCGGATGGAAGGAGGAGTCGCTGTCGATCGACACGCGGCGAACGGTGTCACGCGCCGACGCCAGGGTCACGGGGGTCCCCTGTGCGAAGATCCCCCGCGCGAGGCAGGGGATCGCGAGAAGGGTGATCAGTGTCTTCTTCATTTTCCCTTCTGTTCCAATGTGCGGTGCGTCTCGCTTCGACGCACACTGTCTTCGTGCTCTCGTGTACGGCGCGTGAGCTCGCGCCGGGTTGAATCCTCGCTGACGCGCGCCTCGAACTTGGCGCGTTGCTGAGGTGTGAAAATACGATAGAACTGCGTTCGCGTGTTCGCGCGCACGCTATCTATTTGCGGCCGTACTGGCTTCAACAGTGAGTCGACGCGGCGGTTCTTCTCGTCGATCACGGAATCCATGGCCTCGCGCTGTGCGGGCGTCAGGCCCAGATCCTCGTACATCGCCGTGCGCGCCGCCCACGAGTGGTCCTTGCTGGTGTTCCGCATCACGCGGTCGGCGGAGAATCCAACGACGCCACCGACGAGCACCGCGCCGAGAAGGAACATCAGCGCCTGCTGCTTGGAGCGCTGCATTATGGTCTCCCGTTGCTTCTGTCCTTAGTGCCAACCACGTCGCGAAGCGACGCTTCCCGATCTCCCTCGAGCGTTGGGCGAATCACCGTCTCCACCGGAACCGGGCTCGGAGTGAGAATATGCTCATAGGCGGTCTGCGTCTCCATCTGCCGGGCGCGGAACATCGCGACGCCGGCGGCGAGGATCAGTACCGCGGCGGCGACCAACGCGGGCCGCGCCCAACGATCGAGCTCGGCCCACCAGCCGAGGTCGACCTCGACGATGCGGCCCATGATGCGGGCCTCGAGGTCGTTCCAGTAGATCTCACCGGCAGGCGCGGCGTAGATCGCGCGCAGTTCACTCGCGATCTCCTCGTCATTATCGTCGTTATGCGTCGTGAGCCTTCTCATATGTCGCTCCGCACATCTTTCAATATCCGCCGCAGTGCCGCTCGCGCATGGTGCAAATCCGATCGCGCCGTTCCTTCGGGGATGCCGAGCATCGAACCGATCTCGCCATGAGTGAATCCTTGCACATCATGCAGGACGATCACCGAGCGCTGTCGATCCGTCAGCCGGGTGAGCGCCTCCGTCAATCGACGGCGCAACTCATCGGCCTCACCCGGATCCCGAAACGGAGCGGGTGACGACTCCGAGAGCTCGTCCGCATCGCGGACCTTGCGTCGCCGCACGAGATCGAGCGACGCATTGGCCATGATGCGATAAAGCCAGGCCCCGAAGGGTTGATCCGGAAGAAATCGGTCCAACGCGCGAAACGCGTGAAGAAATCCCTCTTGCACCGCGTCTTCCGCGTCCTCGTGGGTGAGCACGATTGCACGGCAAACCGCGTACGCGCGTCGTTGATGCAGCCGCACGAGCGCAGCGAAGGCTTCGCCACTTCCTTGCTGGGCCGACACCACGAGTGCCCGTTCGTCCGAGCTCTTTCGCTGATCGCCGTCAGATGGTGACGGCATAGCGAAAGTGGAATGGACTGCGGTTGCTGCGATCATCCTTGCCCTGTGAACTCCTGCCAATGTCCACTGGATCTACGGCGAGTGGGGTTCGGGCGTTGAAAACGACGGTTTGCACTCAGATACCTTGCCCGTCGAGTCCGAGGTCCGCCGCACGCGCGCGCATAGCGTCGATAACGAACTGAATGTGTGCGTCCAGATCGACCCCAAGCTCCTGAGCGCCAAGCACGACGTCGTCGCGGTTGACACCTCGCGCGAATGCCTTGTCCTTCATCTTCTTTCGAACGGAGCGAGCGTCGACCTCGTGCAGGCTCTTAGAAGGCCGAACGAGAGCCGTCGCCGTGACTAGCCCCGTGAGCTCGTCGACGGCGAACAGCGCTTTCGCCATCGACGTTTCGCGAGATACACCGCAGTAGGTCGCGTGACCGAGGATTGCCTGCAGAATGTCGCCGGGCCAGCCACGCTCACGAAGAAGGCGCACGCCGTGAGCGGGGTGCTCATCGGTCGCCGAGTGGGCAGCGTTAGGATAACGCTCGTAATCGAAATCGTGAATCAAACCGGCGAGTCCCCATCGCTCGGGATCCTCACCAAACTTCTCGGCATAAGCGCGCATGGCGGCCTCGACGGCCAACATGTGCTTTCGAAGAGATTCGCTTGCAGTGTACTCGTTCAGCAGCGCCAGGGCTTCGGCGCGGGTGGGCAGCGACATCGGAAAAGAGCGTGGAGAGTTGAGCTTGGAGCCCGACGCACGACGTGGCGCGCGAGCGCTGAATAGAACACTATGCGGCACCGGCCGCCATCGATCACTAGCCAGCTACCCAACAACCGGCCTGACGGTCCCTTGCCACACCTGCGATCGATCGCGAAGACGAAGCCAACGCACGAGACAGCGGAGCGCTTTCCATTCAGCGTGCCGGTGGTGCGCGCGCTGGATAAGCTTTCGCTCGACGCTCCGGTAACGTTCTTCGTGGGAGAGAATGGATCGGGGAAGTCGACCATTCTCGAGGGGATCGCTGCAGCCGCGGGCTTGCCAGCCATTGGCAGCGCGGGCGTGAACGATGACGAAACCTTGAACGCCCAACGTGCGCTCGGCCGCTCGCTCAAACTGGTTTGGCGCCAACGCACGCGGCGGGGGTTTTTCCTGCGCGCGGAGGACTTCTTCGGATTCACGAAGTCGCTGTCCAAGATGCGCGCGGATTCTCTAGTGCGGCTCGCTGAGATCGACGTCGAGTATCAGGACCGGTCGGCCTACGCAAAAGGCTTCGCCACGCTGCCGATTCGGCGATCGCTCGCCGAAATGGAGGAGCGCTACGGCGTCAACCTCGACGCCAACTCACACGGTCAGAGCTTTCTCAAGCTCTTTGCGTCGCGATTCGTACCGGGCGGCCTCTACCTCCTCGATGAGCCCGAGGCGCCACTCTCGCCGCAGAGTCAGCTCGCCTTGATCGCGATGATCGTGGACATGATCGCGCAGGGTGGTCAGTTCATCATCGCGACGCATTCGCCGATCCTGCTCGCGTTTCCGAACGCGCTCATCTACAGCTGCGATCGCGTGCCGATCGAGTCGGTGCGCTTCGAAGAGCTCGATCACGTCGTGCTGACGCGCGACTTCCTCAACGATCCCGTGAAGTTTCTACGACATTTGGCGAGTGACGAGTGACGAGTCACGCGCCAATCAGCGCTGCGTCGCCGCTGCGGGCTTTTCCGATTCGTAATGGCGGTTCGTGAGCCTGACGATCGTGCCGAGGATGAGGAGGAGTGCGATCGCGCCAATGACGAGGCCGGCGAAGGCGGCTCCCATGTCGGAGCGAGAGGCGGCGTGCGTCGTGTGGGTGTGAGAATGCGTGTCGGCCATGGCGAGTATCGAGTGCGCGGCGTTCGTTAGGCGACGCGAACGCTATTCATGACGTCGTTCTTCTGGATCTTCTTCACCACGTCCAGTCCTTGGACGACCTTGCCGAACACGGTGTGGACACCGTTCAGGTGTCTGCAATTGGCGTCGTTGAGGACAATGAAGAATTGACTGCCGCCGGTATCTTTTCCGGCGTGGGCCATGGAGAGCGCGCCGATCTCATGCGTCTGCGGATTGCCGGCGGTCTCGCACTTGATTTTGTAGCCGGGACCGCCGCTGCCGATCCGAGGATCGCCCGCAGGCAAGTCGCGGGAGTTCGGATCGCCGCCCTGCACCACGAAATCAGGGATGACGCGGTGGAACTTCACGCCGTCGTAGAAGCCGCTATTGGCCAGCTTCTCGAAGTTCTCCACGGTCTTGGGTGCGTCCTTCTCATATAAATCGGCGACCATGGTGCCGCGATTGGTGTCGAATGTGGCGCGTTTCACAAGGGTCCGGTTGGCTGGTCGATTATTTAATCCAGCCACGAAACCTAATCACGAATCACGCGAATCACGCGACTCGCGGAATTCGTGATTTCTCTGTCGAATTGTCGAGATGTTCTATCAGCGGGTACTGCTGGATCGCGCCGGCACCGATGACATGAAATGGTAGATGCGCGGGACCCTACAGCCGGCGAGCAGAGCCGGCGTGAACGTCCACTTCGGCATCACACGACGGACATTCTCGGTGAACCACTTGTTGGAGACTTTCACAACTTTGAAAGTCGTCATGTCCGGGTGGCCGAGGGTGTCGATGAGGACATCGATCTTGATCTCGGCACTACCATCCTTCCGGAGCGCCGCTTCGGGCGTGTCCCTGAATGGCGCGGGCTTCATCGCGACGACGGCCGGGATGCGTTCGACGTCGATGTCGGGCTGGAGTGCGGCGCGCCGGCGCGCCTCGACGCAATCGCCCTGCTGCAGAGGGCCAGCGACTCGCGCGCCGACCTCCGGCTCGGGCG
>DATBBP010000324.1:0-3639 GCA_036270935.1 Gemmatimonadaceae bacterium | reverse complement strand
ACGCGTTCTCTGGCCAGGGTCACTCGATTGACGCAATGCGCTTCGCTGATGCGCGATCCTGACCGAACGAGCCGTACACACACGGTGTTGGGGCGAATGACCATCCCTTGCTTGACTAGGTCGGGAAGAATCGCCGACGCAAGATCGTTTTTTGCTTCGGCCGCACATGCGTAGCCGTCGCAGTTGCCACAGCGAATGCAGCCGCCGCGGCTGCCGCCCGACGCCCCGTAGGCAATCGCGAGCGGGATCCGCGATGGCGTGTAACCCAGGCGTTGCGCGGCGTCGGCGATGCGACGCGCCGACGCCGCGAGCGGGGGCGCTGTGCCGGGGTACGGGGTGCTACGCCATGGCTCGTTAGGCGCGCTGGTCTCGTCGCCGGCTACGCCGAGGAGAAGCTCGGCGCACGAATAAAAGGGCTCGAGGTCCGCATACCGGAACGGCCATTCCGCGCCCGAATCGCCCACGATCTCGGGATCGGATTCGAAGTCTCGCTCGCGGAAGCGATACGAGGCACCGCCGTAGAACACCGATTGACCGCCAATGCATTGCCACGACCCCACGGTGTAGTTGCGCTTGCCCGAGAAGACCCGGTATGGCGACTCCATCGAGTAGTGTGAGGTGACGAGTCCAGCGCCACGCGGTCCCCAGTTTTCGGGCCCGCGCGACACCCAAGTTCCGCGCTCGAGCATCAGTACACGAAGCCCAGCGTGCACGAGCGAGTAAGCAGCCATGGCACCGCCGAAGCCGCTGCCGATCACGAGTGCGTCCCAAGTCATTGCGCGCCTCCGGCGGTGGCGGGGTGCGCGGCGCCAGCTGCCGGCGAGGAAAGCAAATAGGACAGTAGCTCGTTAGGCGCCTCCTCGTGTGGAAAGTGACCGATCCCGGCCAAATGCTCGATCCGGAGCATTGCGCCCAGCGGCGCGAGCGCCTCGATCTCCTCTGTTCCAGCGCCCGCGGTATGCGGCGCATCGCCGAGGAGGACCGTGACGGGCACGTGCACGCGTGCAACTACGGTCGCGCGCGACTCCGGCTCTTGCGCGATCGCGAGGCGGCCGGCCATCGCCACGACGCGATCGATGCAGTCGAGTACGGGCTCGGTGTATCGGCGTTCGGCGTCCGCGTCGAGCCATTCCTGACGTCCGGCGCTCCGATGGAGCTCGGAGACAAAGCGGCCACGGACGAACTTCCGGCCGCCCGGCAGGCGCGTCATGATCGGAACGAGGCGCATCGCGCTCGAGAGCATTGGGCCATGATTCTCGGCGAGCGCGCCAGCATCGAGGAAGTAAAGCGATGCGACGCGCTGCGGCGACATCGCGGCAACGCGCAGCATGACGCCTGCACCATGCGAGTGCGCGACCACGTGTGCAGCCGTGACATGCTGCGCATTCAGGACGTCGTCGACGCGACGAGCAAGGGCTGCGAACGTGACGTCTGCCGAATCGAGCGAGAGCAGATACGGATCGATGACGACGACGCGGTAACCACGCTCGACCAGCAGCGCGGCGAGCTGCCGAAATCCCGCGACGCCCCCGATCATCCCGCTCACGAGCACGTAGGTCTCGGGGCCGTTGCCACTGACGAGGACTGCGGGAACCGCTGTCGTGGACTGCGCGAGAAGCGGTGAAGGGGCGATTCCCACCGCGGCATCGATCGCAAGCGCTGCGGCGACGGACAGCGTTAGGCGGGCGGACGTGAACATGATGCGCTCCGGTTGATGTGGCGCTACTAACCCGGAACGCGGAAAGCCGCCGAAAACTGGCTCACCGCCGCCAACTGCTCGGGGCCTGAGCCGGTTTCTGTCGTTTCTCCGCGTTAGCAAGGGACGCCAACCAGGAGAACCGATGCGGATGGACTACCGATCGCGCCGATACGCGCTGCTGAACACACCTATTGAGGTCAACCGGCACGTACGGCGCGTTGAACGCTACTTGAGGCCACGCGCCGCGGATCGCGTCCTCGAGATCGGCTGTGGCCGCGGATTTCTCACGCGGCAGATTCAGCGAATCGCTCCCGCGACGACGGGGATCGATCTCAATCCGCAAGCGATCTCGAACGCGGTTGCTGATGATTTGCGAAACATGGACGCGCGAGCGTTGGCGTTTCCCGACGCCGTGTTCGACAAGATCTATTCCTTTCACGCGATCGAACACATTCCGGATCTTGGGCGCGCATTCGCGGAGATGGATCGCGTGCTCAAACCAGGTGGACGCGTGTTGCTGGTCTACCCCGCGGAGCCGATTCGCGGACTCTATGTGGTACCGACCGCACTCCTGATCTTTGGCAATCCGCTGCGCGCGCGCGATCTCCACGTACATAAGTTGTCGCCGCGAACGTTGCTTCCGTTTCTCGCCGGGACTTCGCTCCGCGTCGTTCGCAGCAAGTTGCAGTTTCTGCTGACGCCGCAGTTCATCACGGTCTTGCGCAAGCCGCATCGTGTGGACGTTCGGCGGACACGACGCCCAGTGGAGCTCGAGGCGAGGGAGACCGTATGAGCCGGCGACAATGGATCGTGAGTGCAGCGGCCTTCGCTGTCCTGATCTCTGCCGCTCAACGCGTCGATTGGCGCAGCGCCGCGCTGGTCATCGGCGAGTCCACCCTCGCGCCGCTCATCGTGGCGCTCGTTCTCAATGTGCTCTCGGTCGCGCTGCGTGGGGTGCGGTGGTGGATCTTTCTGCGAGGTGTCGGAGCGCCTTCGCTCGCGCTTGCGATCCGTGGCACCTTTGTTGGAGCAGGACTCAATAACGTCGTTGTGGCGAATGGTGGTGAGGCGGCGCGAGCGATTCTCGTCGCACGTGCCGCCAACGTCTCTCGTCCCACGATATTCGCGACAGTCGGTCTCGACCGGCTCTTCGACCCACTCTGCTTTGCCTTGCTTCTGGTCGTCGCGACCTTCACGATTCGCTTGCCCGTGCGGTTGACACATGCTCGCGGATTGGCGGCGACGTGCCTGATCTCGCTTGGCGTCGTGCTCATTGTGTGGTTCGCCATGTCGCGTCGCGGGTTGCCGAGCGATGGTGGCCAAGGCTGGCGCGGACGTGTGCGTGCTCTCTCGACGCCGGCACGATTGCTGTTGGCCTTCGCGATCTCGCTTGGAGTGTGGACAATGCAGGTCGCCACATTCGCGCTCGTCGCTCGCGCGACGAACATCGCGCTGCCATTGGCCGGAAGCCTCGCGGCGATGCTGCTCTCCGACACGGGCCTCTTGCTGCGCGCCACGCCAGGCAACGTTGGCTTCTTTCAATTCACATATCAGATCGCCGCGCAGCAATACGGCGTGCCCAACGACGCGGCGATCGCGACGGCGCTGCTGCTCCAAATCATTCAGGCAGTTCCGATCACCCTCGCTGGTCTTGCGCTGACACCTGGCTTCATGAAATCCCGAGCACTCCTTGACGCCAGAGAGGAGCGTTCATATCGTCGCGCCACCCCAGTACTCCATGGCCAAATCACCGCGGGATGAGGGGTCGGAGCTTTCTCCGTCCCAAGTTACCCAATTGCTGCTCGCCTGGCGCGGCGGCGACCAGTCAGTCGCTGATCGGCTGCTTCGCGGCATCTATGCGGAGCTGCATCGTCAGGCGGGCCGCGCGATGCGTCGAGAAGGAGCGGCTCACACGCTGCAAGCGACGGCGCTCGTGAACG
>DATBBP010000323.1:0-2656 GCA_036270935.1 Gemmatimonadaceae bacterium | reverse complement strand
TCACGTACTGTCCGCGTCGCGCCCATCCGAGATCGCCGCCGGTCTCCTTCGTCGTGGGGTCCATCGATTCGCGTTTCGCTAGCAACGCGAAATCGCCACCGCGCTTGATCTCGGCGAGAATCGACTCGGCCTTTGCTCGTGCGATCCCCTTGTTGATCACCGTCGGCTTAGGCGCGATCACGATCTGACGGAAGGTGACCGTGGCCGGACGACGTGGCAGGGACGCTTTGCTGCGCTCGAACGCTTCCTTCACGTCGGCTTCCGTGACGTTCGCGGGAATGATCTTGTTGTCGTCCTTCAGCTTGGTCATCGTGAGGCTCATCGTCTTGTCGCGACGCATCTGGTCGAGGAGCATCTTTCGATACTCCTCCGGAGTGCCGAGACCCGCCTTCGCCAGCTCCGTTCGAAACTGCGCCTCGGTTGGGAAGCGCGACTTCACATCGCGAATCTGCTTATCGACCGCGTTGTTCAGGTCGTTGTCCGGAACCTCGACCTTGAGCTCCTTGGCCTTCTGAAGCAGGAGCTCCTCGTCGATCATCGTGTTGACCGTTTGTAGCTCATACGCGTGCAAGCCCGCCGAGTCGGTCGGTGGCTGCGCACCGCGCTGCTGTTCCTGGAGGATCCGCTGCTCGAGATCGAAGCGCGTGATCGGCTGGTCACCGACGATCGCGACGATTCGGTCCAGCGGCGCGTGCGAGGCGGCTGGCTGAGCCGCTGGCTGAGCGGGCGGCTGCTGCGCAAGCAGCGGCGTGGCGACCAACGTGATCGCCAGCGCGAGGAGCGACTGTTTTCGAGTCATAGTCCTTCCATACCCTAAACGGATCCCATGGTGTCATCCTGATGGTAGACGGTTGACGGTCGACGGTGGGCGGTGCGCGCACTGTCTACCGTCTACCGTCTACCGTCTACCGTCTACCGTCTACCGTCCACCGTCTACCGTCGACCGTCGACCGTCGACCGTCCACCGTCCACCGTCTACCCTCACGGCTTCTTCGTCGGCTTCGGAGCGGGCGCGGCCGGCGTTGTCGGCTGCGGGGTCGCGCCCGGCGTCGGAGCCGGTGCGGCACCACTCGGCGGCATGCCCGGGAGCGGAACCTGAGACTTCGGCTGATTGGCGGCGCGCGACGAATCCGCGACCGCGCGAATCTTCTGCGCGCTCTGGACCGAACGTTCGACGCCAGCGCTGTTGATCGACGATTCGTACTTGGACTGCAACACCGTCGCGAGCGGCTGCGGCACGGGTACCGGCTGCGCCTGTCCGCCAAGGATGCGATCGATGTACGACTCGACGCGATTCGCAGCAAGACGCTCGCGTGCCGCCGGCGACGTCGCGCTGTCGGCGAGTGCCTTCGGATCGATGCCTAGCTGTTGTTCGAGCATCTGCACCAGCTGCGAGAACTGGCCATAGAGCTGCGTCTTGTCTTCGGCGCTGAGCGTGACCTTCGCGCTGTCCGCCTTCTGCAGCATCACCTCACGCTGCGCGATCGACGACACGAAGTGCTTCACGATGGAGTCCGGAAGCCCCGGGAGCTGACGCGAGACCTGCATCTGCGGCGGCATGGTCTCCACCCAGCCGAGGAATTCCGAGACGGTGAGATCACCGCCTTTGAATGTCGCGAGCGTGGCGTTGTCCTTGTTGTGCTTGACCGGATCCGCGACGGCACTCTTCGCGAGTGCGGCAGCGTTAGGCTTCACCTCGATGTTCGCCGATTTGTCGAGGCCAGCGAGATAGACGCTGTCCGACTTGTTGATCGCGGCGCCCGAGTATTTCTGCGTGTATTCCGCTCGGTCCACCTGGGAAAACGGAAGTCGCTGCACGATGTGAAAGCCGTACGTGGACTCGACGAGCGACGGACCGATCTGACCCGGCTTCAGGGCAGCGACGCCGTTTGCGAACGGCCCGACCATCTGTCCCTTCTCGTACACGCCAAGATTGCCGCCTTTGCCCTTGCCGCTTGGATCGCTCGTGTACTTATCGGCCATCTGAGCGAAGTTGGCGTTGTTCACAGTCGTGAGAACGGATTCGGCCTTCTTGCGAACCGAGTCCTTCTGTGTCTGCGTCGCCGCGGGCGGGAAGGCAAACAGGATGTGGCGAGCGGCGTACAGATCGCCGGCGGCCTGGTCGTACGTCGCTTCGCTGCCTGAGTCCACCTTGAACGACTTCACGAGCGTGTCGGTGAACTTCTTCAGGCGCATGTTCTTGGTGATCGGCTCGACGGCCTGATCGATCGCTTTCTTGTCCCCGAGCGAATCGCCGACGGCCGCCGCATGCCCGAGCAGTTGATAGTTGACCCAGAGATCGGCGACGATGCCGGCGTTCTCCTTGGTGATCGGCACGGGCACTTTGGCATTGCCGAGGAGATCGGCCAAGCGAGTGACCGAAAGCTCCTGATTGGCCGCCTTCGCCGCGACATCGACGTGAGCAGTGAGCGCTTCTTTGAGCCCATCGCACGCGGCGAGCGTGAAAATGAGCGACGCGGTCGCGAGCGCGAACCAGGGACGAGCACGCATGTGAGAGAGAACTCCGGTTCTATAAGGGAGAGTAATGCGGGCAGTGGGGCGGGAGGAGCTGTGCGAAGCGTTAGGCAACGAGACTGCGCAACGCTCGGACGAGTCCGTCCAGCATCGGCGCGCCCCCGAGTCGCGTCAGCTTGAG
>DATBBP010000322.1:0-6490 GCA_036270935.1 Gemmatimonadaceae bacterium | reverse complement strand
GCCGGCGTGTCCTGGCGAGACGTCGCGCAGCTCCACGACGCCATCTCGGCTTCGCCACCCCAAGGCGTGTTTACTCATTTTCATTCTGCCGAACGCGGCGACGGCTCGCGCGAGGAGCAGGAGCGTCGATTCGCGAAGGTCCTCGCGAACCTGCCGGTGCAACCCGACATGGTTCACGCCGAGAATAGCCCGGCTGTCGTGCGACGTGGAGTGCACACGAAGGGATACTGGACCGTGGCGCGGCCAGGGATCTTCCTCTATGGAGTTGGTTCCGGCAACGAGGCCGAAATCGAGCCCGACGCCGTGGTGTCGGTGCGCGCGCGCGTCGTCGACCTGCGTTCGATCGAAGCGGGCGATACGGTCAGCTATGGAGGAACGTTTCGAGTCGACTCCGCGCGACACATCGCGACGCTCGCCATCGGCTACGCCGACGGTTATCGGCGCGCGTTGAGCAACATTGGAACCGTGCTCGTGCGCGGGCAGCGCGCGCGCGTCGCGGGTCTCGTCACGATGGACATGACGATGATCGACGTGACGGACGTCGCCTGCGAGATCGGCGACGTGGCGACGCTGATCGGACGCGATGGCGACAACCAGCTCACCGTCGCCGACGTCGCGGAGACGGGTGATTTCTCGCCTTACGAATTGCTGACCGGGCTGCGGTCGCGGCTGCCGCGTCGATATGTGAACGACAACGCACGCGCGGACGATGAGTAAACGCGCAATCATCATCATCCTCGATGGCGTCGGCATTGGCGCCGCGCCAGACGCCGCCGACTACGGCGACGTCGGCAGTGACACACTCGGCAATCTCTCGCGCGCTGTCGGTGGATTCGAGCTACCTAATCTCGAGCGCGCCGGACTCGGCAACATCGCGCCGCTTGCGGGCGTCTCTCGTGTCGAGGCACCGGCCGGCGCATGGGGGATAATGGTCCCGCACTCTGCGGGCAAGGACAGCACAACGGGACACTGGGAGATCGCCGGCGTACAGCTGGTGCGTCCATTTCCAACGTATCCGAACGGATTTCCTTCGTCGCTCGTGCACGCGTTCGCTGCGAGCACAGGGCGCGGCGTGATCGGCAATGTCACCGGGAGTGGCACGGCGATCATCGATCAGTTTGGCGTCGAGCACGAACGTACAGGTCAGTGGATTCTGTACACGTCAGCGGATTCGGTCTTTCAGGTTGCGGCACACGAAGGCGTCGTACCGCTCTCGGAGTTGTACGCCGCCTGCGAGATCGCTCGTGCGATGCTCGTTGCGCCGAATGACGTGTCGCGAGTGATTGCACGACCATTCGTCGGCTCGGCTGGAGCATACACGCGCACGAAGAACCGGCGCGACTTCTCGATCACGCCGCCTCGCGAAACACTGCTCGACGTGCTCGCGGCGGCCGGGATTCCGCGTACAGGAGTGGGGAAAGTGGACGATCTGTTCGCCGGCCGTGGGATCACATCTCAGCACACGGCGAGCAATGCGGACGGCATCGTTTGCATTCGGACGTGGATCGAGAAGGCCCAAAGTGGGTTGCTGTTTGGCAACCTTGTAGATTTCGATCAACAATTCGGGCACCGGAACGACGTTCCGGGGTTCTATCAGGCGTTGCGCGAGTTCGACGCCGCCCTGCCGTCATTCCTGTCTGCCCTGCGAGAGGACGACCTGCTGTTCATCACCGCCGACCACGGAAACGATCCAACCACGCCGTCCACGGATCATGCGCGTGAGTGCGTCCCCCTGCTTGCGTTGGGGCCGCGCGTTTCCGCGGTAACGATCGGCCGGCGCGAGACCTTCGCGGATCTCGGTGCTACCGTCGCCGAATGGTTCTCGGTCTCGTTTGCCGGTCCGGGCACGTCCTTTCTTCCGAGGCTACTGGCTGCATAAATGACAAGCGATCAGTCGTCGATCGTCGACGCGCAGTCCGACCGCGTGATGACGATGCTTCGCGAGCGTGCCCTCGGCGCTATGGCGCGGGCGTATGCGCCGTACTCCCGGTTCCGGGTTGGTGCGGCACTCCTCGCTACGGATGGCAGCGTTACCGAAGGATGCAACGTCGAGAATGCATCGTTTCCGGCCGGCATCTGCGCCGAGCGCGGCGCCATCGCGGCGGCAGTCGCGCGCGGCAATCGAGCATTCGATTCGATCACGATCGCAACCGAAGCCGAAGAGCCAACGCCGCCTTGCGGCATCTGCCGCCAGGTACTCGAAGAGTTCTCACCACACCTCCTCGTGATCAGTGTCACGAGCGAGGGACGCGAAGCACGCTGGACGCTCGATGAGCTGCTCCCGCGCGCGTTTACCCCAAAGTCTTTGGACCGGCGATGAACCGGAGATTCAATTTGCGTGCTCCCCGCGGTTCACGAATAGTTTCACGAATGCTCATGTTCTGCGGCTTCGCGGCCGCTGTGTCGGTCGCGGCGTGCGGCGAGAAGCTGGAATCGGGAGCAGGGTGTCCCATCCTGTGTCCGACGCCAGACGTGCAGCTCAAGGACACGACGGTCGAAGCGATTGCCGTCGATTCGAGCTTGGCCGGCTTCCCGGTGATCGGCGAGGAGCAACCGCTGCTGCTCGCCGCGCGCGGCGACACGCTCGACACGCGCGTCATCTTCCGATTCGACTCGATCAGCAAGTCGTATCCACATCCGAGTGCGCCGGCAGACTCGTTCGTCAACCACATCGACAGCGCGATGATCCGCGTCGTGCTGGACACGACGACTGTTGTTGGCGTGCCGGGATTACCAACCAGTCCGGTCACCGTCGAGATGTACGACGTCGGCGACGCCGCGAGCGATACGGTAGCCGCTGACTATCTGCCCCTGTTCAATCCGAGCCGGCTGATCGGCACGAAGACGTTCGCGCCGGAATCACTCGCGAGGGACACGCTCGACCTGCCTATCGCGCCGGCAACCGTGCTTCAGAAAATCGTCTCCGGTAGCCGTCTGCGCGTCGGTCTCCGGCTGGTCTCGAGCACCTCGACGCAGCTACGCATTGAATCATCGACGGTGACTGGAGCAACGCTGCGCTTCAGGCCGGCGTCGGACACCGCGGTCAACGTTGCACTCCTGTCGCAGACGCCGACCGATACCGCGCTCGCGACACTGCGGACCGATCTCGAGGACTACGTGATCACCGCGAAGAACCTCGCGACGCGCCAGCCGAACACGATCGCCGTGGGCGGGTTTCCCGCGAATCGCACCTACATGCGCTTCGACTTGCCGTCGAAGATCGTGGATTCCTCGACGGTCGTGCGCGCGACACTGTTTTTGACGCAGTACCCCATGCGCAACAGCGCGAACGCGAGCGATTCGATTGCCATTTATCCCTTCACGATCACCGCTGGTACCGTACTTACCGACATACCGCGTCTCATGCGGTTGGTGAACGTGAACACGCTCGCGACAGACTCGCTCCGCGTCGTGCCATCGGATTCCGGTTCGCGTCGAATGGAGCTCGTTGGGGTCGTTCGCCTTTGGAAGAACACGAAGGCGGAGGCGACCCAGCGCGCGCTCATTATGGTCGTGAACAACGAAGGCTCGAACCCGGCGATTGCCGCCTTTTTCTCTAGTGAGGCGGGTAACGCGTTGCGGCCGCGATTGCAACTGACCTACGTTCCTCGTGTCACCCTGGGGCTCCCATGACGCGGTACTTCGCGCGCAGTCGCCTGCGATCGGATTTGAGCAAACTAATAATAAGCGCCGCGATCGCAGTTGCGATCGCGGCCGCGCCCGTTTGTGTCCGTGCGCAGTCGAACCTGAGCAGCCAAGGCCTCGGTTACTCGCCGGGCCAGGTTAGCACGCGTGCCGAGGGCGCCGGCGGCGCGATCGGTGAGATCGACCCCCTCTCGCTCATCAATCCGGCGGCGCTTTCGTTCATCGGCACCACGACGCTCTTCTTCCAGATCGAGCCGGAGTATCGAAGCGTCGTCGCCGGTACGGCGACGGACAACACGACGACCGCGCGATACCCACTCTTCGCCGCAATCATTCCCCTCGGCTCCGATTGGGCGATTGGCGTCACGTCGGCAACGATGCTCGATCGTACCTGGACGACCACGGTCGACAGCAACATCGTCATCGCGCCTGACACCGTGGCCTCGACGTTCGTCGCCGGATCGAGCGGATCGATCAACGACCTGCGGCTCGCCGTTGCCTGGTCGCCTAACACGTACGTGCGACTCGGACTCGGCGGACACCTGATGAGCGGCAGCGATCGCGTGTTTGTCGGGCGAACCTTCAGCAACAATGCGGCGTTTGGAAACTTCGCAGACAGCACGACCATCGGCTTCGATGGCGGTGCGGTATCCGGTGGTCTCGAGCTCATTGCGCCGAAGTGGGCGATCGCGTCGGCTTCGTTCAGAAAGGGCGGTATGCTCAACGCGACGCGTAACGACACGGCGCTCGCGCATGCTCGCGTGCCCGACCGGCTTGGTTTTTCGCTCGCATGGATCGGCTTCGCCGGCACCGAGATCGCCGCGCGCTCCAGCTACGACAAATGGTCCTCCTTGAAGGGGCTCACGCCTGGCGTTGCGCAGCCGGTGGACGCGTGGGATAGCAGCATCGGCGCGGAGGTTGCCGGTCCTCACCTCGGCGGCGGCCAGCCCTTGCTGCTGCGGCTTGGCGGCCGGTGGCGTACGCTTCCGTACGGCGCTGGCCCGACGAATGAAAAAGTGAACGAGAAGACATTCAGCGCCGGGTTGGGAGCCGCGTTCGGCGCAGGACGCGTCATCACTGACCTCGCGATTCTGCACTCTGACCGCACCGCGAACATCGGTATCAATGAACGCGCATGGACGTTGAGCATCGGTTTGGGCGTTCGACCCTAACGGATCAGCGGCCGGTGGAGAACAACGGTCCTCTTCCCGATGCGCCGCTGATTCTCGTCGCCGATGACGTGCCGGCGAACGTGGAGCTGCTCTTCGATCAGCTCCACGTGCTCGGCTTTCGCGCCATTCCGGCGTACGACGGCCCGTCGGCGTTGCGGGCCTGCTTCGAGAGCAAGCCTGACCTCTGCATCCTCGACGTGTCGATGCCAGCTGGTGATCTCGGCTGCGACGATCGATCGACGGGATTCGAGGTCTGCCGTCGCATCAAGCGCGATCCGCGTACGAAGAACATTCCCGTCATTTTCGTCACCGCGCTCAATGACACGACCGATCGCGTGAAAGCGATCGAGGCGGGCGGCGACGACTTCCTCACGAAGCCGCACAATCGGCTCGTCCTCGGCGCGCGTGTTCGAAGTTTGCTGAAGCTCAAGGCCGCGACCGACGCGCTCGAAGAGAGTCTGCGAAAGCAACGCGAGCTGCAAAAGATGCGCGACGATCTGATGAAGATGATCGTGCACGATCTCAAAACGCCGTTGACATCGGTGCTCGCCACGATGGAGATGTTACTCGACGGCGACTTCGGCTCCCTTGTCGGGGAGCAGCGCAAAGCGGTCGGAGATGCCGAGAGCAAGGCGGAGGATCTGCTCGCGCTCATCAACGACGTCCTCGAGGTGTCCCGCATCGAGGAGGCCGAGCTCACACTCGATCTCCAGCCGATCGCGCCCGCCGCGCTGCTTACCGAGATCGAGCACGAGTGGGAGGTTCGGTTCCAGCAGGAGGGCACGCACGCCACAGTCGATGTCGCCGATGACGCGCCGGTGTTCGAGGCCGATAAGGAGCTGCTCAAGCGTGTGCTGAACAATCTCGTTCAGAATGCCGTGACGCATTCCGCGCAAGCGGTGAAGATCGAGTTCAAGGCGCGAAAGGACGGCGAAGGCGTGCTGTTCACCATCTCCGACAACGGGCCGGGAATTCCGCCGCAGTACCACGAGGTAATCTTTCGCAAGTTTGAACGTGTGAAGACGCAGGGCGTGCCGCGTACGCGCAGCTCCGGCCTCGGCCTCGCATTCTGCAAGCTGGTCATCGACGCCCATGGCGGCCGCATCTGGGTGCAGAGCGCGGAGGGGCAGGGAAGTGCCTTCCACTTCACGTTGCCGCTCAAGCCGCCGCAACGCGTCGTGCGCGTATCGAGCGCTTCGCTCACCGGCTAGTACACGCAGCCGTATGCGCGTGTACCTGCGAACGTTCGGCTGCCGCGCGAACCACTATGATAGTGAGACCGCGCGCGCGATGATCGAGCGAGCGGGACATGGCATCGTCAGCGACGTTCGTGAGGCAGACGTGGCCGTGTTCAACAGCTGCGCGGTCACTGCCGAAGCCGAAGCGGATCTCCGGAGCGCAGTACGTCGCGCCGCGCGATCGCACCCGGAACTTCGCAGCGTCGTCATGGGTTGCGCGACTGGCCTCGCGGCGCAACGCGACGACTCGTCGTTACGATCGCTGCCGAGCGTCGAGCATCTCGTCGATGGCGCGGACATGGACGCTCTCGCCATGGCGCTCGACCTCCCGCGCGATGCCGCCGTTGTCCGCGCTGCCACGCAGACCACCGTCCGGGCGCTGCTGCGCATTCAAGACGGATGCGACGAGCACTGCACCTTTTGCGCGACGACGAT
>DATBBP010000321.1:0-10597 GCA_036270935.1 Gemmatimonadaceae bacterium | reverse complement strand
CTCCAGCAGTGCCGCGTTGCCGCTCGAGCCGCCGCCTAACGCGCCAAGCGTCGTTCCCGGGCGCGGCGTCATCGATCCGCCAAGAAGCGACAAAAGCGATTCACGGGCGACTTTCCGGAATTGATCGCTTCGGACCTGACCGGTGTTCTGTTTGACGTCGCCGCGATAGAAGGCGTGCACAGCGCCCTCGACGTTCTTCACGAGGTGGTCGAGAATCTCGTCCAGGTGTTGCGCAACCTGCGTGGGGATCATTACGCCTCGCTTCTGTGTCGCGGCGCGATGAGGTCGCCGCCGCTCCTCAGTTGACGGAGCAAGGACCGGACACGTCACCCGAAAACAAAAGCCCCGCCGCGCTTCGCGACGGGGCTCAAGATGTCCAGCGTGCAGTACCTAGCCGCTATACGCCTGATTTCGCTAAGGATTCTTGACGTCTACCGTGTGGCCGATGATGCCTCCAAGGACTCCACCCGCCGCGGCTCCGATGATCGCCCCCTTGAGCTTGTCCCGACTCGTGCTGGCACCCAGTACGGCACCCGCGGCTGCGCCGATGACAGCGTCGCGCTTGGTATTACGCACCGGCTCGGGCGGCTGAGTCGAGTACGTACCGGACGACCCCGAGGACCGCGACACCCCCGACCGGCGCGTCGTCGCCGGATAGGGCGAACGGGCAGCCGTCTGAATCTGCCGCGGGTAGCCGTACGGCGCATTCGCCGTGGGATACCCATTGGGATTCGGAGCGTATGGATTCATCCCCTGCTCCGTCGGCGACATGAACTGCTGCGGCTGATACGCCTGCGCCTGGGACGCGAGATTGAGGTCGTTCTTCAGCGCGTCGTCCGCCGCGCTCCCCTTACTGCCCCCGCACGCGACAAGGCCGAACGCCATCGCCGACGCTGACAGAAGCAGCCACATCCGATTCGCGTGTCTGAACATGTTTCCCCCTTAGTTCGCCGCGACATTCCGCTTGACGGCGCGGTACGCCCGTGAAAAGGCAGGGGCTGTTCCGGGAGTTAAGGCGACCTTGGTCGGGTTAATGGAGCTAAGTGTCCTTCTAGAGGACGTCACGCTGTCCTCGATGCGGGATCTGGCGGCTAGAACTGTTCAGGTCATTGTCAGGCGGCGCTCGCTCGGCGATGTTCACCACATCTCGACCGGAGGGTTCGATGAACCATAGGGCAGTACTGCATTTGGGCGCCTCGATGATTGGCGTCGCGCTCACCCTGACGGTGACGTCGTTGGCCGCGGCTCAGCAACCCGCCGCGCCAGCAACGCCCACGCCGGAAGTCGGCACGATGGCGCCCGATTTCGCCATCGCCGGCGCCACTCGCTTTGGCCTTCTCCGCGATTCGATTCGTCTCTCGGACTTCCGGGGTCAGACCGTGGTCCTCGCATTCTTCTTCAAGGCGCGGACAAAGGGCTGAACGATTCAAATGGAGGCGTACCGTGATCAGTACGCCACGCTCTTCAACAACGGAAAAAAGGTTGTCGTGCTCGGAGTGAGCGTCGATCCCGACACGACCCTCGCGAACTGGGCTCGCGAATCGAGCTTCCCGGTCTTGTTTGGTAGTGATCCAGGCCAGAAAGTTGGAAAGCTTTACGGTTCGACTCGCGGCGACCTCGATACGCGGAACCTCTTCGTCATTGGTCCCGACGGACGTATCGTCTTCAAACAGGTTCCAGTGAACGTGCTCTCGCAGCAAGAATACGCGGACCTCGCGAAAGCGGTGGCTCGTTCGGTAGGCACGACCGTGACTGGCGACACGAAGTAGGTCATTCCAATAGCGCGGTTACGCGCCAAACTGCCGGTGCGTCTCCCACCGGCAGTTTGGCCTTTTGGAGCGCGCGCGAACAGCGAGCGCGACTCGTATACGACCTCTCGTGTCCATTCCTCGCAATCTGCTGATCCAGCTGTATGACGCGGCCATCTCGGGCGCGGCGACTGGCCCTGTCACGGCGCGGGGCGTCGAGGCGCTGGGCATTCCGCGGGAGCGTCCGGTTTGGGTATTCTCGTTCGGCAAAGCCGCCCACGCGATGGCGGCAGCGGCCGTCACATCGTTACAGCGCTCGCTCAATCAGATCGTCGGTGGATTGATCGTCGCGCCTAACGAGGGGCGCGCCCCGTATGGCACGCTTGCGGTCATGCTCGGCGATCACCCCGCGCCCGGCCCGCGATCCTTCGCGGCCGCGCACCGGATCGGTGAGATCGCGTCGCGCATGAAGAGCGGCGACGTCGGGCTCGTTCTCGTCAGCGGCGGCGCATCGAGCCTCATCGCCGCTCCGCTTCGCGGCATGACCGATGGCGAAGTGACGGAGCTCTTCGAGATTCTACTCGCATCCGGTCTCGACATCGGCGCGGTGAATGCCGTTCGGCGACGCTTCACACGCTGGGGCGGGGGCCGGCTCGCGCTCGCCATCTCACCAGCGGCCGCGCATTGCCTCGCGGTCTCCGACGTGCCGGGCGATGATCTCGCGACCATCGGCTCGGGTCCGAGCGTGCCCGATCCCTCGACCGCCGACGACATCATCGAAATCCTCGAGGAAGCAAAGCTCTTCGATCGAATTCCGAAGTCGTTCCGTCGTTACGTGGAGGACGTCTCGCGCGGAGCGGAGCCCGAGACGCCGAAAGCCGGCCATCCCGCGTTCGCGCATGGGACGGCGCGCGTCATCTCCAACAATCGCGGCGCGCTCGATGCCGCCGCCGAACGCGCTCGCTCGTTAGGTGCGGCGGCCGTGTACGTCGTCGACGCGCCGCTCATCGGCGAAGCCGCGCCCGCGGGTGAGGCGATCGCTCGCTGGCTGCTCGAGCTGCGCGCTAAAGGTGCTCCCCCCACGGGGACGCACGCTCCACGCATTGCCATTTGGGGGGGCGAGACCACCGTGACGTTGCGTGCACCGTCCACGCGTCGTGGGGCGACGCCAACCAGCGCACCGCCCGGCGGACGATGTCAGGAGCTCGCGCTCGCCGCCGCACGCACGCTGCATGAGGCTGGCGAGCGTGCGAAAGGTATTGCGCTGCTCGCTGCCGGCACCGATGGTCGCGACGGCACGACCGAAGCCGCGGGCGCGCTCGTCGATTCGGCGACATGGAGTGCCATTCAAAGCGCCGGGCTCGATCCGTCGACCGCCCTCGCGCAGCACGCGTCAAACGGTGTCCTCGCGGCGATCAACGCACTCTACTCTCCAGGCCCCACCGGCACGAATGTCATGGACGTCATCATCGGCATCATCGACAATCCTGGTCCGTAGAGCCCAGCCACTACCCCCTCGCGGCTGGCGCGGTCAGCTTTCACAGCGCCATGAGAACCGAGCCATTTACCGTTGGCATCATCCAGGATGCCGCGTCAAACGATCGTCAGGCGTCGGTCGACGCCACGATCCCGCGCATTCGCGAGGCAGCGGCGCGCGGCGCCCAGATTGTCTGCCTCAAAGAGCTGTTCAACGCGCCGTACTTCTGCAAATCGCAGCGGTGCGAGCGCTTCGATCTCGCCGAGCCCATTCCCGGCCCCACGACCGAGGTGATGCAGAAGATCGCGCGCGAGCTGGCGATCGTTCTGGTCATCCCACTCTTCGAGCGGCAAGCGCGCGGCGTGTATCGCAACTCGGCGGCGATCATCGATGCCGACGGATCGCTGCTCGGCGTGTATCGGAAGATGCACATTCCCGACGATCCGCTGTTCAACGAGAAGTACTATTTCACGCCTGGCGACGCGGCCGACGACGACCGCATCGATCGCATCGCTGAGGTCGCAAAGCAAGCGAGTGGTTTCCGCGTCTGGCATACTCGTTATGCAGACATCGGCGTGCTGATCTGCTGGGATCAGTGGTACCCCGAGGCCGCGCGCATAACGAGCCTGCTTGGCTCCGAGATACTGCTCTATCCCACAGCCATTGGCTGGCACCCCGCGGAGAAGGCCGAGTTCGGCCAAGCGCAGGTAGAAGCGTGGCAAACCATTCAGCGTTCGCACGCCATTGCCAATGGCGTCTACGTCGCCTCGCCGAATCGCGTTGGCTTCGAGGCCGAGCCTGGGACGAACGGGCTCGAGTTCTTTGGCCATTCTTTCATTTGCGACCCGTTCGGCCGCGTCCTTGCCGAAGCGGATTCGCAGCCGGCGGTCCTCGTCGCCAAATGCGATCCCGGTCTCATCGAAGAGACTCGACGCAATTGGCCATTCCTGCGCGACCGTCGCATCGACGCCTATGCGCCGATCTTGAGCCGATATCTCGGAGCGGCATAAGCAGAACCTCTTCTGTCATCCCGACGAGCGAAGCGGAGGGATCTGCACTTGACGGAGAGTTAATGACTGAAGATGCAACGGACGGTGGAGTAATCGGGCCGAGCGGCGAGCTCGAAGCGCGCGCCACGAGCGCGCGCCGCATCGAGCCTTCGCCCGCTAGAGGGAGTCGACAAGCGGGCACCGCAGTCCGCGCCTCACGCCCTACATTCCACATGCCCGCCGAATGGGCGCCTCACGAGGCAACGTGGATCGCGTGGCCGCACCACGAGCCTGATTGGCCGGGCAAGCTGGCGCCGATTCCGTGGGTCTACGCCGAGATCGTGCGCGTCCTTCACATGCACGAGCGCGTCGAGATTCTTTGTCACGACGAGGAAGTGCGCTCGGCCGCGGAGTCGCACCTGCGTGCGCATGGCGTCGACGGAAACTATCGCCTGCACCTCGTGCCTAACGACCGGGTGTGGCTCCGCGACTCGGCGCCGACCGCCGTGCTGGATGAGCGCGGGAAGGTGAGTCTGGTGAACTGGCGCTTCAATGCGTGGGCCAAGTACGACAACTTCGCGCGCGATGCTCGCGTCGGTGAAGCGATTGCGAAACTCACCGGCTTGCCACGCATCGAGCCCCTGCGCGATGACACGGAACACCCTCTCGTCCTCGAAGGTGGCGCGATCGATACAGACGGCGAGGGAACCTTGCTCGTGACGGAAGAATGTCTCCTGTCTGACGTGCAACCGCGCAATCCCGGACTCACACGCGACGGGTACGAGGCTGTCTTCAATGAGTATCTGGGCATTCGACAGACGATATGGTTGGGCGAGGGCTGCGTAGGTGACGACACCCATGGGCACGTCGACGACGTCGCGCGTTTTGTGGCGCCCGGCGTCATCGTGCTCGCGTACGAAGAGGATCCGAACGACGACGAAAACCACCGCCGCTCCGTGGACAATATGGAGCGACTCGAGCTCGCCGGTGCCGCCGACAGTGCTTTCAAAGTCGTGAAACTCCCCTTCCCACGCCCTGTCACGATGCGCGACGAACGCCTACCGGCGAGCTACGCGAACTTCTACATCGCAAATGGCATCGTGCTCGTGCCAACGTTCAACGATCCGAACGATCGGGTCGCGCTCAACACACTCGCGGCGCTCCTTCCCGATCGCCAAGTCGTCGGCGTTCACGCCGTCGATCTCGTCTGGGGATTCGGTACGCTGCACTGTCTCACGCAGCAGCAGCCTCGTGCTCGCTGACAATAACCCTTCCCTTCTGCAGACGAGTCCAGCCCCATGCCGGGCGCGATGATCGAATTCAAGGCCAACGGACGCACAGCGAACGGCTATCTCGCTCGACCATCGTCGCCGCGTGGACACGGCGTGCTCGTGCTTCAGGAGTATTGGGGGCTCGTCGATCACATCAAGGACGTTACCGATCGATTTGCGGCCGAGGGATTCTTCGCGCTCGCCCCCGATCTGTACCATGGCGAAAAGACCACGAGCCCCGACGACGCCGGCAAACTGATGATGGCGCTGAACATCGCCGAAACCGCCAGGGATCTCCGCGGCGCGGCCGACGCGCTGATCGCCATCGAAGCGATATCACCAAAGCAGCTCGGCGTCGTCGGATTTTGCATGGGCGGTCAGCTCGCGCTGTACGCCGCCTGCGAGTACCCGGAGCGTATCGCAGCGGCCGTCGACTTCTATGGCGTCCATCCAAAAGTCCAACTGAAGCTCGACCGCCTCGAGGCGTCGGTCCTCGCGCACTTTGCGTTACACGACGCCCACACGCCCGAGGACAAAGCGCGCGACCTCGTTAGGCAGATCGAGCAGGCGGGCAAGCACGTAGAGACGTATTTCTACGACGCGCAGCACGCGTTCTTCAATGACACGCGGCCGACCGTCTATAGCCGCACCGACGCGAGCCAAGCCTGGAAGCGCACGATCGAGTTTCTGAATCGAAGCCTCGGCTTCGACAAGGAGCGCCCGGAGGAAGAAAGGCGAACACCTAAGTAGTCGCACTCTCATCGAGTTGCGCGATTCCGGCTGTCTCGTCCTTCAACGCGGCGATGCAGCTGCTTTCTCCGGCTTTCGAATGATGCGTAAGCGACTGCTCATCGCCAGCACGGTCGCCTGGTTCCTGCTCGCCTGTCGATTCACCACGGGCTCGCCGATCGTCCTCGGTGCTGCGGGGCCGTGGACCGAAGAGTACGGCGCCATGAACCGGCGCGGCATCGAGCTCGCCATCGACGAGCTCAACGCCCGCTCGGGGAGCACCGCTCCTCGCGTGCAAGTCGTCTTTCGCGATGACGGTGGCGACGGCATGCGCGCCACCGCCATCGCGCAGGAGTTCGTCAATCGCCGCGACATCGTCGCCGTTATCGGTCACGTGAATTCCGGCGCCATGGTCGCCGCTGCGCGAGTCTACGACGGTCACCTGCCCGCCGTTGCCACGACAGCATCGACACCCGCACTCACCGGCATCTCGCCCTGGACGTTTCGCGTCATCTCGAGCGACTCGACCAATGGTCTCGAGATCGCGCGCTTCGTAATGCGAAGGGGAAGACGGCGCGCGGCGATTCTGTACGAGAATAACGCGTACGGCCGTGGACTCACCGATGCATTCGTGCGCGGCTTCAAAGGCGAGATCGTGAGCGCGGATCCAATTGCCGAAGGTGGCGCACAGGATTTCGAGCCGTTTGTCACGTACTTCAAGCGACAATCGCCAGACGTGGTCTTTGTCGCTGGCACCGGATCGAGCGGGCTCGCGTTTCTGCGCGAAGCGCGTCGTCAGGCACTTCGTGCAGACTTGGTCGGGGGCGATGGCTGGAGCGTGCTCGCGGCCGACACCATACTCGCCGATGGCATTTATGTCGGTGCACCGTTCAGCGCCGAGGATAATCGCGCCGAGGCGCAACGTTTCGTCGAGAAGTTCCGGCGACGTTATGGAATGACCCCCGACGGCAACGCCGCCCTCGCATACGACGCGACCATGCTTCTAGCGAACGTCGCCATCCGCGCCGGCTCGCACCGCGAGCGCGTCCGCGATTATCTCGCGCAGCTCGGCGAGAGCGGTGGCTTTCACGGTGTTACCGGAACAATCGCGTTCTCCGCGCAAGGCGATCCAGTCGGAAAAGCGATCGTGATGACAAGAGTTCGCAACGGCGCTTTGACCATCGAGGAGAATCAGTGAACTTCGCGCCGTTCTCTCGCGCGGTTCGCTTCACCCTCTGGGAGCGCGCTGCCGCAGTTGGCCAAACGATTCGCGGCCGGCTGTGGATTGGCTCGCTCGTCGTCGTCGCGTTGCTCGTCATCGCGGGCACGGTTGCGTGGCGAACGCTCAGCACGATGTCGCGAGAGATCACGACGACGTTGCGCGACGTCCAGACCGACTCGCGTCTCGCATCGCAGATCTCCAGCGACGCCGCCAAGACCCTCGAGGCTGGCATGCGCTACGTCGACACACAAGATCCCGACGCGGAAACAGCCTTTCGTCAGCATGGCTGGAACGCACACGATATACAACAGGCAATCAATGCCCGCCCCGATCGAACAGCCGAGGAGGTGGCAACGGTCGCCCAGATCGATTCGAAGTTGTCGGCGATGGAGGTTCGTTATGCGCGCGCGCATCGCCTCGTCGACATCGGCCGCGTCGACGAAGCGCGACGTGCGGCCAACAGCGCACAACGTGACGTCGACGATCTTCTCGGCAACATTGACAAGCTGGGCCTCGTCAAGGCACAGCGTGTGACCAACGCGTCAACGAGGCTCACCGACGAAACGCGCCAGAGAGCCGCAACGCTGCTCGGACTGATCGTCGGCGCGGTCATCATTGCGCTTGGCATCGTGGTCGTCACCTTGTCGTCAATCAGTAAACCGCTGACGATGCTCGTCCATCAAGCGCAGCGACTCAGCGAGGGCGACCTCACCGTTCGCAGTAGCGGCGAGATGCCTGGCGAGTTCGAGATCCTCGCGCACGCCATGAATCAAACCGGCGACTCGCTCACGCGCATCGTTACAATCGCCGCCCAGACGGCACAGAGCGTCGCCACATCGGCGCACGATCTCGCTTCCGTGTCGGAGCAGATCGCTCTTTCCGCCGGACAGATGGCAAGCGCGATGACCGATGTCTCGCACGGTGCCGAAACGCAAGTGCAACAGCTCCGCGCGATTGATGAGAGCCTTTCGGAGATTCGTGAGTCCGCGGACGGCGTCCGCTTCCGATCGGGCGAGGTGAACGATCTTGCACGAGCGATCGAAAGCTCGGCGGCCGAGAAGCGTCAGGAGGTGCAGCAGTCGGTCGGCATGCTGCGCGACGTGAAAGCGAGTGTCGAACGCGCGGCAGCCGAGGTGATCGCGCTCAACTCCACGACGGCCGAGATCCATCGCTTCGTCTCGATGGTGGTGAAGATCGCCGACCAGACAAACCTGCTCGCGCTCAATGCAGCGATCGAGGCGGCTCGTGCGGGCGCGCACGGCCGTGGCTTCGCCGTCGTCGCCGACGAAGTACGCAAGCTTGCCGCGCAAGCGCAGCACGCTGCCGACGACATTCTTCAGGTTACGGAGGTTGTCACGGAGCGCGTGAGCGCCGGCGCTCGAGCGATGGAGATCGGCACGGCACGCGTCGTCGAGATCGAGCGCCTGTCGGCGACTCTCGAGGCGGCGCTTCACAGTATAACGACTGCGGCCGAACGTACGCGGGTTGCCGCCGAGGGCGTTGCCGCCGCGGCCGACACCAATTTGCGCGCGGTGCACGGCGCCGCGAGCAGCATCGAGAGCATCGCCCGCACGGCCGAAAGCCACGCCACGGCCGCCGAGCAGGTCAACGCGTCAACTCAGGAACAGAGCGCCGCATGCGAGCAAATGAGCTCGGCAAGCACTGTCCTGCTCGAGGGATCGACCCAGTTGAAGAAAGTGGTGGCGGTGCTGAGGGTTGCCTAACAAACGGCGAGTGGCGAGTGGCGAGTGACGAGTGACGCGATCCTTTACTCGCCACTCGCCTGTCGCCACTACTGCTGGCACCGCCCGTTCGGATCCGGCTTCGGTTTATCCACCAGCGGCCGATGATCGAGATTCCCCACCGTTACCGCGATATCGTGCACCAGCTGACCCACGCGCGCCATGTGCGGATAGTCGATGTACTGCGGCTCGTCGGTTACTTGATGATAGTCGCCGTGCAACCCCGTCGTGAAAAAAACGACCGGAATGCCTAACCGTGCATAGTTATAATGGTCGCTACGGCAATAGATGTTCTCGGCATCACCATTCGCGTCGTATTGATAATCGAACGCGAGAGGCGTTTTCTCCGTTTTGTTCACCTGCTCGACGATGTCGCCGAGCTCTGTCGACAGCCGGCGCGATCCGACAAGCTGGAGATAGGTTTCGCTGCCACCGGGAATGTCTCGCGCCGAGCCGCGGCCGACCATGTCCATATTGAGCTGCGCGACAATCGAGTCTGTCGGCACCGGAAGGTGGTCGGTCACCCAACGCGAGCCGAGCAGGCCCTTCTCCTCTCCCGTGTGCCACACGAAGAGCAGTGATCGCTTCGGCTTCTGCGGTGACTTCGCGAAGGCCTCGGCGATCTCGAGGAGTGTCACCGATCCCGAACCATCGTCGTCGGCGCCATTCCGGATCGAATCGAGCCTAACGGGATGCAGCCTGCGCAGGCTATCGAAGTTGATGTGGAGCGCGTTGAGCTCGCCCTGCTGCTCGACGGACGGCTGTTGTCCGCGACGCACGAGACCATTGATTGCGAACTGCGCCTGCCTGACGACGTGCAGCGAATCGTGATCCTGCGGCCCCGTAGCAGACACGCCGATATGATCGTTGTGCGCGCCCAACGCGACGTACTCGTTCCTGAGCTTCGCGTCGGATCCGGGAATGATCGCGACGACATTGCGCGCTGGCGCTGGTTCCTCGTCGAATACAAGGTGTAGGGTCGCGGTCTTGCCCGCCTGGCCTTTCGACGCGGACGAGGGATCAACACCGAGCAACGTCTGTGCAGCAGCCGGCGTGAGCGTGAGCGACACGAGGCCCGGCGGGCTGTTTGGCGGTGCCGTCTTGAGCGTCACCTGGCCGTCGCGCGGATGCTCCGCGAGTCGCAGCGCCTCGGGAGTGATCTCCTCGATTGCCCCAACGGCGGCAGCTCCGCCTCCACGTCCGCCTCGGCCCCCGAATCCTCCACGTCCTGCCCCGCGCTCCGCCGGGAACTGCACCAACAACTTTCCACGCACCGCTTCGGGCGTCAGCGCGGCGCTACCGTCGCCGGGTCGCCCACCGAAGACGACGTCCACGGTGCCGAACGATGGAAGGGCGCCGCTCGGCGCACTCGCAATAAAGTCGGTGCCGCCGTGCAAGGTCGTCTCGCCAACCGTGATT
>DATBBP010000320.1:0-1614 GCA_036270935.1 Gemmatimonadaceae bacterium | reverse complement strand
GCCTTTCGCCGCTCGGTGAGTCGGAGCGTCAGGTCGTATTGGTCACCTTCCCACTCCCAGATTTGCTCTGCGGTGTATGTACAGTCATCGACGGTCCGCGTGCCATACGAATGATGATCCGGTGTCCGCCGTTCGATCGCGGCGTAGTCCCGCACAGAGACGAGGAGTACGCCACCGGTCCTGAGTAGGCGACGGCATTCGCTGAATGCCGCACCGATCTCCGAGTCGGACAGTAGGTGTGGAACGGCGTTGTCGCACGCGATAACCGCGGCAAACTCCGTGTCGAACGAACTTGAGAGGCGTCGAAGATCGGCCAATGCGAACGCGATCGCGAGACCTCGCGATCGGGCCTCCGCGCGGGCGCGGGCGACGGCTGCAGGCGAGAGGTCGGAGGCAGTGACGCGGTAGCCAATCTGGGCGAGCCCCAATGCCTGCGTGCCGATCCCACACGCGGCGTCGAGAACGGCGCTTCCGGGCGCTACGCCGAACTCGTCGAGCACCTCGGCGACGCCTCGACTCTGCCGCGCGATGCTCGCCTCCCAGTTGGGATAGAGTAGATGATAGTACGGTGCGAGTCGATCGTAGAAGTCCTGCGTCATCCCCAAGAGTGCGCGTGTTGCTCGCTAACCCTACAGTTCGGTTGCGAGCGGTCTATATAACAAGCGGTAAACAACTGGCCTTAAGCATGTACTCACCAAGCGCTCAACCGCAATGCTTTGAGCGCTCGGCAGCCGAACCGCAACGTTAGGTCGCCTCGTCCTCGGACTCCAAGCGGCGTCCATTGAACTCGACGAGGTGATCACGAATGGCAGCAAGGAAGGCGCTGGTCCCCGCCTGGTCGGGGAGTGCGCGCAGGATCGGCAGCGCGACATCGACCGAGAATCCAACAGCGACGCAGCCCCCTGCGTTGCGAGGGTCAACGTGAGCTTGCCAGTTCAGTAACTCGTCTAGCTGGACGCCGACACGCCGGAGTTCGGCATCGACGGCTGCCTTAGCTTGCTCGATCTCGCTATCCATCGAACATCCCGCCCGAGAGAGATTGTGGCGACCTAACGCCTAAAGTTGAGCCACGAGCGAATCAAATCGGAGCACGGCCCGCTGGCAGCGCAATCCGCAGATGGCTGGACAGCTCCAACGCACGTTATCCCGCAGGTCGTGATCGCCGATGCCGCTCAAGGAACGCTACCCCTCTCGTGATACCTAAACGGTCTTGTTCATCGCTGCGCCTCCTTCTGAACAACGCAGAAGAGATTCCTGTCCGGCTCCGTGAGCAGTGCCTGAAGAGTGCGCCGATTGTCGTGCACGCCGACCTGTTGGTTGGTCCCGGAGCCAACCAGATTATGGCTATGCCTGCGATCGAGCGTCGCTGGACGCGCCGGCTCATTGCCTTGCCACTGCTCGCGCTCACGATCATCTGCTGCCGACAGCCGCCGCCGTCGACATCGAACGCGTCGAACGAACAGTCACGATTGCTGCATCCCGAACAGTTGGTCACGCCACCAGAGGGAGCGGACTGGCCGCGCGAGATCAACAACGGTCAATACCCGCACTACCCGAAGGACGCATGGAAAGATGGCGTTGAGGCGCTCGTCCTGGCGGCGTTCGTGATCAGCG
>DATBBP010000319.1:0-3034 GCA_036270935.1 Gemmatimonadaceae bacterium | reverse complement strand
CGTCTATCAATGCGCGTTCCTGACGACGCGTGACGGTGTCGTGTTGCTCGATGCGCCGCCGACGATCGGCGGCAACATCAAACGCGCGGTCGACGAGATCACCGCCGCAAACGGCGTGAGCAACAAGATCACGCATCTCATCTACTCGCACCACCACGCCGATCACGCGGGCGCGTCGTCACTCTTCGACAAGTCCGTCACGCGCATTGGCCACGAGGAGACGCGACGGCTTCTCATCAGGGACAACGATTCGGCACGGCCCGCGCCTGACGAGATCTTTCAGGACCGACGCACGCTGAACATCGGCGGCGAGCGCATCGAGCTCGCCTGGCTCGGCGCCAATCACTCACCGGATAACATCTACATCCATCTGCCTGACCACGATACACTCATGTTGGTCGATATCGCCAACGTGAGATGGGTTCCGTTCGCGGTGACGAATCTCAGCGACGACATCCCCGGGTATCTCGAAGCACCGGCCAAGGCGCTCGTCTATCCGTGGAAGCACTTCATCGGCGGCCACCTCGGCAAGCTCGGAACGCGGGACGATCTGATTCTGCATCAGCAATACATGGCCGATATCGTCGAGAGCGTGAAGAAAACAATCTTCGAGGTCGATCCCACGCCGTACTTGCAGCGGTACGGTGAGAACGCCTGGGCGGCGTACAAGGAGTATCTCGACGCGATTACCGATCAGGCTGCGGCGCCGGTCATCGAGAAGTACACCGGCATACTCGCCGCGGCCGACGTGTACACCGCGAGCACGACCTTCTGGACGATGCAGTCGTTGCGCCTCGACTTCGGCTTAGCGTCGCAAGTCCACCCATAAATCGGCGACGAAATCAACAACAATAGGGAGCTCTCATGACAAGCAATCCAAAGCGAGACCCGATCGCCGATCAGTTGATCACGCCAGAGAACGCGGCGCTGATCGTGATCGATTATCAGCCGTCGCAGTTCGCCGTGATCCAATCCATGGATACCGATCTGCTGCTCAAGAACATCGTGTCGACGGTGAAAACGGCGAAGACATTCGGCCTTCCGATCGTGCATTCGACCGTGGGCGTCAGCGGCGGACGTAGTCAGTCCACCGTCCCTCAGCTGGCCGAGCTGCTCGTCGACAGCCCTCCGATTGACCGTTCGAGCATCAACTCCTGGGAAGACGCCGAGTTCGTTGCCGCGGTGCGCGCGACGGGACGTCGGAAGCTCATCTTCTGCGCGCTGTGGACGGAGGTCTGCATGGCGTTCCCCGCGCTGGATGCTCTGCGGGAAGGATTCGAGGTCTATCCAGTCGTCGACGCCATCGCTGGCACATCGGTCGAAGCGCATCGCGCTGGCCTGGAACGCGTGATTCAGGCTGGCGCCATCCCTATCAGTTGGGTCTCTCTCGCGTGCGAGCTCCAGCGGGATTGGGCACGCACGGAGACCGTGCCAGCGATACGCGACATCGTGCTCACGGAGCGCCTGCTCGCGGATAAGGCGCCGCCGCGACGCCCAGGGAAGTCTCAGCAACGCGAGGAGGTTCTCGCATCGCCCTGATGTCTCGTTAGGCCTCTTCTGTAGACTCCGCCGACCAGCTGGCGACGACTGTCGTACCCGCGGCGGGCTCCGTGACGAACGTCAGGGCGATACGCGCCGCCGCCGCGCGCTCCTGCATGCTCACGAGTCCATAGCCGTCCGCGCGCACGGCATTGGCATCGAAGCCGATGCCGTCGTCGGACACGACGAGGCGCACGCTATCGGGAGCAACGTTGAGCTCCACCGTGATGCGTGTTGCCTGGCTGTGCTTGATGGCATTCGTCAGAGCCTCACGAGCGATCCCGAGGAATGCGGATTCGAGTCCGGCGTCGAAACCGACGGCATCGCCACTCACATCGAGCATCAACGAACCGCCGAAAAGCCGGCGAACTCCGTCGACGATGTCGCGGATCGATCGTGCCAAGCCGCCCACGCCTATGCCCGGCCGAAGCATGCTGACCGATCGTCGAGCATAGGCGAGGCTGTCGACCGCCAGCTCGCGGACAATCGACAGCGGCTTCTCGGCCTGCAACCATGCAGGGCCGAGCTTCGACTCGGCGTCGGCGAGCTGCATGACGATCATCGCCAATGCCTGGGCGAGCGTGTCGTGAATCTCACCGGCGAGGCGAGTGCGCTCATTGGCGATCGCGGTTTCACGCTCGCTCACGAGTCGTCGCGCGCGGTCGCGCTCTTCCTCCGCACGCTTGCGCGCGCTGAGATCGAGCACGAAGCCGACGATCTGACTCTTCGACTCGTCGATCGCGGCCGACGCAAGGAGGATCGGTACACGGCTGCCATCTTTTCGGAAATACTCCTTCTCGAATGGCGTACACCGGCCCGTGGAATCGATTTCAGCTACGGCGTGCCGGCTGACGGCCTGCCACTCGGGCGGTGTCAGCTCACGCCAGCGGAGGCGACCCGAGGTCAGGTCATCCCGGCTATAGCCGAGCATATCGAGGTACGCGTCGTTCGCCTCGAGGATGCGACCCTCGGCGTCGCAGGTCGCGACGCCGATGATATTAGCGTCCACTAAACGCGCGAGCGTCGCGGCGCGGTGCGCGAGCTCGTCGTCACTGGTCTGGTCGGGTGCTGACAAGCTCTCAACAACGCTGGTCTTCGGCGCAAACATCGTCATCACGCTGCCTCGTGTGTCAGCCGAACCGAACCAATCCTCGCTTTGCGGCTTTCGCCACTGCTTCGGTGCGGCTCGTTGCGCCGAGCTTCTCGAAGAGGTGGCTGAGATGAATCTTCACCGTGCCCTCGCTGATGTCGAGCGATTCACCGATCTCGCGATTTGGCTTGCCGGCGGCGAGGAGCCGCAAGACGGCCATCTCGCGTATCGTGAGCTGCACACGCGTCATGCGCGCGACGAGCTTCGACGCCACGGCGGGCGAGACCCAGCTTCCACCCCGGTGCACCGCGCGCACACAGGCGACGAGATCGGCCGGCGAGACGTCTTTCAACAAGTACGCCTTGGCGCCCGCGGTCAACGCCCGCTCGATGTCGTCATCGGAAT
>DATBBP010000318.1:0-5891 GCA_036270935.1 Gemmatimonadaceae bacterium | reverse complement strand
CTGCTCCTCGACCAACTCGTCACAGAAGCGCTCGGCGGCGCCAGTCGCGTCCGTGCGAAGACGCGGGAAGGCGACACTGCCCGCGCGAGGCCGCATCCAGGAGAATCGCTGGCCATGGCGAGCGAAAAACGCATCGAGGAGCGGCAGATTGCCAGCGATGATCCCACGGCTGCGCGCAACGACGCGTTCGCGCGCCCTGAGTGCGATGATTCCGAGAATCTCGCTCGGCGCGCTGCCGCAGATCGTCGTATAGTCCTTTAGGCGCGCGATGCGATGACGCAACGCCGCATCGTGCGTTGCGATCCAGCCAATGCGCAACCCGGCGAGCGCGTACGTCTTCGACAAGACGCCAAGGCTGAGTGTTCTGCTTCCGACGTCGACAGCAGCGGGCAACCGACGAGACTCGTCGAGCTCGAGGCCGCGATACACTTCGTCCGAGAAGAGTGTGATGCCTCGCTGCTCGAGGCGCGTCGTTAGGTGGTCGAACGCATCGGGAGACGCAAGGGCGCCTGTTGGGCTGTGCGGAAAGTTGACGACGACGAGCCGCGTGTTCGGGCGAAGCGTCGCAAGCAACGCATCCGGGTCGAATGCCCAAGAGTCGGGATCCAGCGGCACCAACGTCACGGCAGCGCCGATCGACCGGGCTACCTCGTAGAGCGATTGATACGCGGGCCAGAGAACCGTGACGTGGTCGCCAGCCGCGAGGATTGCGTGCATGGCGAGGAAGATGCCCTCCTCCGCGCCGACGAAAGTGATCACCTCTTCGGGCGTCACCGTCTCGTAGAGGGACGCAATTTCCGCTCGTAGGAGCGGGTGGCCGAGTGACTCGGTATAGCCGAGCCGGAGACCGTCCCACATCGCACGGCTGGGAGCATCAGCGAGCGACAGAAGCTCGTGGAGCGGCAGTGGCTCGAGATCCGAAGCACACAGTACATGGCGCACGTGGAACTCCCACTGCGCGAAGTACCGCTCGAGTGCGAATTCGGCGATTTGCATTCAGTCAGCGGCTAATCCAAAATCTCGGAGACCATTCGTAAGCGCTCAACTCGGGTGCTCGATGCCGAGGACGACGCGCACGGTGTCGCGGGCGATGAGCAATTCCTCGTCGGTCGGAATCACCCACACCTCGATGCGCGATCCCGCGGCGTCGATCCGGCCTTCCTTGCCGTTCACCGTCGCGGCGTTGCGCTCGGAGTCGATGGAGATGCCCATCCACTGAAGGCCATCGCAAATTCGGGCGCGAACGACGTTTGCATTTTCTCCGATGCCGCCGGCGAAGATCAACGCATCGGCTCCGTTCATGGCGGCCAGATAGCTGCCGATGTACTTCCGCGCGCGATAGGCAAAGATATCGATCGCCAGCCGGGCGCGGCGATCGCCATGCTCCGCCTCTTCGGCCAACAGCTCGCGCATGTCGTTCGTTAGGCCGGAGACACCGAGCAGGCCGGACTGCTTGTTGAGAATTCCTTCGATCTCGGGGCTGGAGTAGCCTTCTTTGGACGCGACGTGATCGAGGATCGCCGGGTCGAGATCACCCGAGCGAGTTCCCATCACCAAGCCTTCGAGCGGCGTGAAGCCCATCGAGGTATCGACGGACGCGCCGGCGCTGATGGCACACGCCGAGCAGCCATTCCCGAGGTGGAGCGCGATGATCTTGGTCTGCTCGCGACTGCGTCCGGTGATCGTGCGATATCGATATCCGACGTATCGGTACGACGTGCCATGGAAGCCGTAGCGGCGTACCCGATGGCGCCGATACCACTGATAGGGGAGCGCGTAGAGATACGCCCAGTCCGGCAGCGTGTGATGAAAGGCCGTGTCGAACACGGCGACCTGCGGAATGCCTGGACCGAGCGCGGCGCGCGCGGCTTGAATGCCCTTGAGGTTGTTCGGATTGTGGAGTGGCGCGAGCTCGATCGTCTCCTCGATGCCAAGCACCACGTCGTCATCGATGCGAACGGACTTCCAGAAGCGCTCGCCGCCATGTGTGACCCGATGGCCAACGGCTTCGATCTCGGCGATGCTCGCGATGGGCACACCGGAGGAATCACTGGCCAGCCACGTTAAAAGATGCTCAATTGCCGCCCGGTGGTCGCGCAGAGGCGCCGTGCCGCGCATCGTTGCGCCGTTCTTCGTCGATACGGAATAAATGGTCTCGCCGCCAATGCGATCGTATTGTCCGCGTGCGAGTCGCTCGTCGGTGCCCGCGTCCATGCGCTCCTGATCCGTACGCACAAGCTGAAACTTGAGCGTCGAGGAGCCCGCATTGAGCACGAGGACGTTCATCCGCCGTTCGTTGCCGTCAGTCGCGCCGCAGCGGAGCGCGCGCGCCCGAGCGCGGCGTCGGCCGTGTCGCCGTATGCGGAGATGTGGCCCATCTTCCGACCCGGCCGAGCGACCCGCTTTCCGTAGAGATGAAGTCGCGTCATCGGTTCGGCGAGGGCCGCCTCGAAGCGCGGTTCGCCAGCCATCCAGAGATCGCCGAAGAGATTCACAATCGCGGCGGGCCGCACGATGGACGTGTCACCGAGCGGCAGGTTGCACACTGCGCGAACGAGCTGCTCGAACTGGCTCGTCGGGCACGCAAGCTCGGTTTCGTGAAAGGAGTTGTGAGGACGTGGCGCGAGCTCGTTCACGAACAGCTCACCGCGCGTGGTGAGAAACATCTCAACAGCGAGCAACCCCTCGAGATCGATTGCATCGGCGATGCCGCGCGCAAGCGAGGTGGCTTTCGTCACGAGGTCCAGCGGCAGCGGGGCAGGGATGACGGACCACGAAAGCACCTGGCGCTCGTGGAAGTTGAGCGCGGGCGGATAGACGGCGGTCTCGCCGTTAGGCGATCGCGCGATCATGACCGAAAGCTCGGACTCGAGATCGAGTGCCTGCTCAGCGACAGCGTGCCGCTCGCCGCCAGACGGTCCGACGAGACTCGTCCACGCCGCCGCGCCGTCATCCATACTGGCGACGCGGACCTGGCTGCGGCCGTCGTATCCGCCACGCGTTGCCTTGACGACGAGCGCGCCGAGGCGATGCGCCGTGCGTCGCACGGAATCTGCGTCGAAGACTTCGTCATACGGACCGACGGGGAATCCCCCATCCTTCAGCCAGCGCTTCTGCAGCGCACGGTCTTGCACGACGCCTAACAACTTCGACGACGGACGCACCGGCGCGTGTCGCGAGGCCGCGTCGAGACTTCCCGTCGAGATCTGCTCGATCTCGAGCGTGACGACGTCGCAGTTCCGCGCGAGATCGGCTGCGGCCGCGCCGTCGTCGAATCGTGCGGTCACGAGTCGATCCACCACTCCCTTGGCCGCGCAATCTGGATCAGGGTCGAGAACGTGCACGTCATACCCGAGCGTGCGCGCCGCCATCGCCGTCATGCGGCCGAGCTGTCCACCGCCGAGGATTCCGATGGTGGCGCCGGGAAGAATGATCGGCGCCATCAGCTCACACTGTTGCGGACAATGTCGCGAGCGTCGAGCACTTCGGCTGTACGTTGGGCGCGCCAGGCGCGTAACCGCTCGCGCAGCTCCGGGCGTTTCGTCGACACGATCGAAGCGGCAAGAAGAGCGGCATTCGCCGCGCCCGGCTCACCGATGGCGAGTGTGCCGACAGGAATTCCCTTGGGCATCTGAACGATCGACAGAAGGGAATCGAGTCCATTCAGAAGCGTCGCCGGAATGGGGACGCCGAGCACCGGGAGCAGGGTCTTCGCCGCGACCATTCCGGGCAGATGCGCCGCTCCCCCCGCGGCGGCGATGATCACCTCGAGCCCACGCGACTCGGCACTGGACGCATACTCGAACATCCAATCCGGCGTTCGATGCGCGGACACGACGCGCACCTCGTGCGGAATGCGGAACTCTGCCAGGAGATCGACGGCAGGCTGCAAATACTTGAGGTCCGATTTGCTGCCCATGATGACGCCGATCAACGGAGCCTCATTGGGCGCCCGCGAATCAGCTTTCTTCGTTTTGCGGTCTGACTTCATTCGGCTTCTGCTCGACATTTGCCTGCCAGCAGTGTCGCGGGAAATAAAGCGCATCCTGGCGCCCAACTCACGATTCGCGTCCCCGGCATTCTCCAAGCGTGAGCAACCATCATCTCACCGAAGCGCGAACGGCCGAGGTGCGTGCACCTCGGCCGTAAACCGACTCTACATCGGGCTAACGTAGCTCCCCGAGTAGGACTCGAACCTACGACCACTCGATTAACAGTCGAGCGCTCTACCAACTGAGCTATCGGGGAATAGACCCCCAAATCTAGCCGCGGGCAGCCCAATTTTCCAATCCGGGGCAGTAGCCCTGGGGGCGGGAGCCTGCCTAACGATATTGCCCGACGCTCAGCCCCCTCGAGCACCTCGGCTTCCGAATGGGTCTTGCCGAGATCGCTTGCAGTCCAAAGATTGTGCGGTCCCGCAGGGACTCACCGCTCCCCAAGTCCTCCGAGGCGTGTGTATGGCGAAGCTGCTGCAGGCCCTCGTCGCAGTCGTATTTGTCGTCTCCTCCGCGCGAGGGCAAGACGACGTGCGCTCGAAGGTGCGCGAGATATTCCATTTCGGTACGTGCAGCTCGCTGATCTGTCTATCGACGTCGACCGGGAACCATGGTACGCACTACAATCCCGACGCCATCGCCGTGGGCCAGGTCGTCGTGGACTTCTTGAGCGACGCCATCACCAACAGCATCGCGAACGTTCCGCTCGGCGCAACGAGCAGCGGCACCACCTTCACCTTCGACGCGGCAGGACTCCCCGTCGCTACCGCTCAGTCGACGGGGCCAATCTTCGGCGAACGATCGCAGACGCTGGGACGTGGGCGGTTTCTAATAAGCGGTAAGTACACGGAGAGCTCCTTCGCGTCGCTTCGCGGCGTTCCGCTCAACAATCTGCAAATGACGCTGACACACCAGGACGAGCCGCCGCCCGGTCTCGGCGATCCCATTTTCGAGCTCGACACGATTCACGTTGCAACGACGCTCCAAGCCAGTGTCTCGGTGTTCGCGCTTGCGGCGACGTGGGGCATCACGAACAACGTCGACATCGGCTTCGCGATCCCGTTCGTCAATCTCTCGGTGAGCGGAACGAGCATCGGGACGATCGTGCCCGTGACCAGCACGATCAATCACTATTGGAAAGGGACGCCAACCGACCCACAGCTCGTCGACACGGCTCGTGGATCGGCAATGCAAAGCGGCATCGGCGACGTATCGGTTCGAGCGAAGTTCAATCTCGTGCAGTCTCCGTTTGGCGGCGCGGCATTTCTCGCAGACGTACGGCTCCCAACGGGGAAGCAGGAGAACCTGATGGGCACGGGAAAGACTTCCGTAATCAGCTGGTTCATAACGTCCCTCACGTTGAAGCAGTTTACGCCGCACGCCGATATCGGCTACATCTATCGCTCGGGCACGACCGAGAACTCGGGCGTGTTGTCGGCCGTCGGCTTCGACGCCCTCATCGCGGCACCGTTCACGCTCGCCGCGGACGTTGTCGGTCAGTGGCCTGTCGGGGTGGACAAGCTGCCGCTACCCAAGCCCGCGGTGTTCATCGACGGGACGGTCGTGCCGCGAACCAACATTCCGAACGGCACGGACAACATCGTCGCCGCGTCGATGGGCGCGAAGCTGCTCGTCGGTGCGGGATTCATCGCGGTGGGAAATGTTCTCTTCCCGATGACCGACGGCGGGATGCGGCCTAACGCGACATGGACTGTGGGCCTGGAGAGGAACTTCTAAGCCCGGGCGGTGCGGGTCGAAGGCTACTGCACGGCGCCAAGAGTGAGGATGATCCATCCCTGATCGGTACGCTGCAGCTTGGCACGGTAGGTCGTGCGTCGGCTCATGTTGCCACGCGATGGATCACGGTACTTCATCTCCGACACGAACTCGGCGTCG
>DATBBP010000317.1:0-7478 GCA_036270935.1 Gemmatimonadaceae bacterium | reverse complement strand
CTCGCGCGCCGCACCGTCCAACACCGCGGGCGCGCGCAGGCGTTAGGTAGGGATCTCCATGGCGACCATGCGCTGGTTGCGCTAACAGGTGGCGGAGGCGAGAGCGGGAGCGGGGTCCGTAGGGACAGCTATGGCGATACTGCCATTTAATCGAGATGCCTAACGGCTTAAAATGCAATGGCAGTATCGCCATAGTGGCCCGGAGCGACCCCGCTCCCGCTCTCGCTGCGCACGGAGCCACGAGCGGCCCGCTCTCGCCGCGCACGAAACCGTCCCGGAGCGATTCAGGATGACGACAATCTCTCCGCGGCCGCGACAATTCGCGCGGCATAGCTCGTCGCGGATTCGTCTGCCATGCGTCCCGGCACAACGAGACTGCGATCGTCAGGCTCTGACGACTCCGGCGTGTTCACGAAGCTGTCTTCCCCGAGCTGAGCGAGGCGAGCCTCGAACGTCTCGACCGCGTTGATGATCAGCATCACATCGTCGTCGGATTCGTCGCCTATGAGCTCGATACGTCGCTCACGCAAGCGTCCTTCGAGCTCCTCGCGTGTTCGGCGCCGCTCTTCGGCCCGGTGAGGATTCCGCTCTTCGTCCGCTGGATCATTCCATCGTGACGTCGTCATGTGACGCTCCTCGCGCGTCGTCGGGTTCGCCCTCTGGATCGGATCACCAAAGCAGCCCTATCGTATCTGGCACGCGCCGTGCCGCCTTCGTAGTCTAGTCGAGCCGATCTCTGGCCGCGCGCTCAACGATCGCATGCTCCTAACGCTAGTCATTGCCGGCTTTTCTGCACTTACGCAAGGCGGACCGATCCAGACCGTCGCAGCCGCTGGCCGCGACGACCCGGTCCGTTCACCTGTTGCGTCCGCGCCTGATTCATTGCGGGCGCTGCGTTCCGCCCGAAGTGCGCAGGAAGTCTTCGAGTTCGTGCGCAAACAGTACCTGCCGGTCGAACACGGCGTCGGCTACCACCATTGCGACGTGCGCATCGGACGCTGGTGCATCTGGAACGACGAGTCGAACGACCGCGTGCCGCCGCCCGAGGCGCCACGCATCCAGCAAGCACGCGACAAGCTGCTCGCCACACTCGATTCGATCGGGACGCGATTCCCTGGTGACGAGTGGGTTGCGGCGCAGCAGGTCCGCTATCTCATCGAAGCCAAGCGCTACGCGGACGCTGCAAAGGTTGCCGATCGATGCACCGCGAACGGATCGCCATACCGCTGCCGCGCGTTTGCCGCCGTTGCTTATCACGATTCCGGCGCCGTCGTCGCCGCGGACTCTGCATTCAGCCTTGCGCTCGCCGCAATGCCCGACTCCGTGCGCTGCAAATGGACGGATATCGCTGTCCTGCTCGACGACGAGATCGGCGATCGCTACGAGCACGCGGACTGCGCCGGGCGCGCGAAGATCGCGACCCTTTTCTGGCGCCTAACGACCCCGCTGTACCTCCGCAATCACGATTTTCGCAGCGAATTCCTCGCACGTGTGGCGCACACTGAAATGCAACGCGACGCGCGTTCGCCGATGGGCTCGAACGACGATGCATTTCGAGAAACAGGCCTGCGCTACGGCTACGATACATGGTTTGTCCGCGACGACCCTCCGCCCGGCTCGATGGGCGAGATACCTGTCGCTGGATACCGCGAAGGTGGATCGGGGCTCAACTTCGTGCCCGACTATGCGGTTTTCAGGTCGCCCGCGGATTTGCGTGCCGAGGATTGGGATCTGAAGCTGCGGACCGCGCGCACGCTGTATGGTCCGGCCTACGCGCGACACTTCGAGTCTTTCTCGCCGCAAATCGCGCTCTTTCGGCGCGGCGATTCGGCGTTGGTTGTCGCTGCCTATGCATTGCGCGAGGATACGTTGCTTGCGCGACACGGCCTCGAAGCTGGGCTATTCACCGCGGTTGTCGGGGCAGACTCGCTTGGCGAAGCGCAAGGTGTCGTCTCCTCCAATGGAGATCGAAGCGGTGTCTTGACGGCGACCGCACCGTGGGGTCCGCTGATAACGAGTGTCGAGCTACTCGACGTCAAAGCCAAGAATGCGGCTCGCGCGCGCCTCGCGATCCGGCCGCCGGAAAGCTTCGGACGCCTTGGCATCTCGGACTTGCTGATGTTCGCGCCGAAGAACACCGACTCCCTGCCCCATCGCTTGGAAGAGGCGTTGCCGCTTGCTCTCCATGGCGAAGAGCTCAACCGCGAGCGTCCGCTAGGGCTATTCTGGGAGACATACGGCATTCGTCCCGCGGGCGAATCGTTTGCCGTATCGATCTCGATCGATCGCATTCAGGACGGGTGGATGCGCCGCACCGCTCAACGACTGCACCTCAAGACTCCGTTTTCGCCCATGACGCTGCGATGGACGGAAGTGCCGGATCGAGGTGATGGAGTGGCCGCGCGTTCCATAAACCTAGATCTCTCGAAGCTCGAGCCCGGACGCTACGAGATCAGTCTCAGCGTGAGCTCCTCGGAAGGGCTGCCCATCGTCGCGAAGCGCGAAGTCACTTTGGTTCGTTAGGCTCTCGCGGCAGATGAGCGGTGCCGGTGGCCGCTTCGAACGTGCTTCCCGCCGGCAACACCCCACGCCATCGGCAGCACGAGAATGGGTGCTCGAGCCGGGCCGCCCGCGAGCTCGATGAATTACCGAGTGATCGCCTCGCCCCGTGGTCCGCCGCCCGAAGTTGACTGGGTGGGCGCTGGCGCGGCAAGGCGCTCGCTGGCGCTCGCGACTTCCTCGCTCCACATTTGCGTCGCGTTGGGCACTCTCTGGCTCCCACCCGCGGTGCGCACATGCGTTCCATCCTTTGCACTCTTACCGGCGCCATCCTCGGCGCCGCAATGATCGGAACCTCGAGCGTTGACGCACAGAGCGTCGCGACACGAAAGGATTCGCTCTTCACCGCCGAAGACGGGCTGGAGATCGTCAGCTACGCCGCGCTCGACCTAACGAGCGACGGCCGGTGGCTCGCCGCGGCTTCGTCGTCGCGTCGCGACGGACTTGGCGTGGACTACCGACGCGACGGTGATCCGACGTACGTGCGTCCTGGCGCGGCTCGCGCTTGGGTCATCGATACCAGGTCAGGCAACGCGCGCGCACTCTTTCCCGACAAGCGAATCGTTCGCACGGTTCGCTGGTCGCCCGACGGGGCACGCCTCGCCCTGCTCGTCTATGATTCAAGAAGCACGGCCTTTCAGCCGGTCATCTGGGAGCGCGAGAGCGGCCGGATAACGAATATCGCGACGCCCGCGGGCAAGTACGTCGCCGAGAATAGTGAGCTGCGTTGGAGCCGCGACGGCAAGCGCCTCATCTACGCGCTGCACACGCTCGCCTGGCGAAAGGCAGCCCAGGATTCGTTCAGTGTAATCACGAACGGTCCGGTGTTCGTGCAGTCGAGTGAGAATCCGTTTCTGACCTGGGACGCACTGCGCCGCACTGCGAACGTCCGCAGCATCGTCGCCTACGACGTCGCCACCGCGAAGACGATCGAGCTCCTGCCGGAAACGATGGTCGCCAGCTGGGATGTGAGCGACGATGGATCGACGCTCACCTACAGCGAGGACATCACGAAGAAAACAGACTACGACGTGATCTTCGGCAGCGACAACAGGCTCGAGGCTCGTAGCATCGCGTGTCAGGTCGGAGATAGCGTGTGTGCGCGCCCTCGGGTCCTCCTTCCAACACTCAAGAGCACGAATGTCGTTTGGGCCGAAGACGGCGCGCACTACGCGTACGCCAAGGATGGACGCGTCTACATCGCGTCGATCTCGGACACGACGCCGCGTCAGGTCGCCGGGCCCGCACCTGAAGCGCGTCGCGACACGCCGCCGGACAGCTCGCGAGAAGCCCGCGAGCGCCGCGAACGTGAGCGATTCCGTGTCGTTCGCTACAGCCCCGCAAACGACGCGCTGCTCGTCGCCAACTCGCAAGGCTACTGGCTTCTCGAGGTGCCGAGCGCGTCGAAGCAGCTCATCGTCGAGAGCTCAGACTCGGCGTCGAGCACCCTGCCCCGCGCCACCGTTGCCGCGTGGAGCAACGACGGCAAGAAGCTGTACTTCACCGTCGGCTCGCGCACCAAGTGGGAGCGCGGCATCGTCCGCTACGACCGAACGAATGGCAGTAAGCAAACGCTCATCAGTGACGGAAGGTCGTACTCCAACATCAGACTCTCGAAGGACGGGCGCGTCGCGACGCTCAACGTCACCGAGGGAAATCGGCCGCCGAGCCTGTTCGTCGCCGACGCCGATTTCTCCTCGCTGCGTCCGCTCGTCGATGCGAATCCGCAGCTGAGCGGGAAGCGCTTTGGACCGACCGGCCTCGTGAGCTACCTCGACGCCGATGGCCATCCCAAATACGCCGTTGTCTACTACCCGGTGGGTTACGAACGCAGCAGGGCGTACCCGACGATCTTCATCGTATACGAGGATTTCTTCGACGACGCGTTCGATCCCGTGGCGAACGTCCTCACCGCGAACGGATATGTCGTCGTGAAGCCATCAGTCGATTTCGACATCGGCTATCCCGGCGAGGCATGGATCAAAGGCGTCACCGCCGCCGCCAACAAGCTGATCGACATGGGTGTCGCGGACTCGGCGCGGCTGGGCGTGCATGGGACGAGCTACGGCGGCTACGCGACCAACCTGCTCATCACTCAGACCAATCGCTTCAAGGCAGCGATCAATATTTCCGGCAAGGTCGACATTATCAGCTTCTATACCGATAGCCCGCGCCTGGGGGTGCGCAATGTTCACGCGGCCGAGAAGAGTCAGGATCGACTCGGCGCAACGCTCTGGCAGCAACCACAAAAATACGTGCAGCAATCCGCAATCATGTTCGCCGATCGGATCCAGACGCCGCTCATGCTCATCACGGGCGCGCAGGATTCCAACGTCCCGGCCGACAACACGCGCGAGATGTATTACGCGTTGCGTCGGCTTGGCAAGGAAGTTGTTTGGATCAATTACATGAACGGCGGACACGGCGGGGCGAACGCGACAGCAGAGGACGTGCTCGACATGCAAAAACGAATGCTCGCCTGGTATGACGCGAAGCTGAAACGACCACCATCGAAGGTGGCGTCGGCTTCACCGTAGTTCTCACTCGACGCTCGCGGCGAGCCCACCCTTGCCTCGCGCGATGCGGCGCCACTAGGTTCGATACATTGACGCCCCATTCAATCAATCCCGGGAGTCCCGACGACACCGTCCGCGCCATGAATGCGGTCCGCAGCGTCGTTCGGGCACTGCGCCTCAACACGCGCAGCATCGAAGGCAAACTTGGAATCAGTCTCGCGCAATTGTTCGTGCTCCAGCAGTTGTCTGACCGGCCCGCCGATTCGTTGAACCAGCTCGCTGACCGAACGGCGACGCATCAAAGCTCCGTGTCGGTCGTCGTGCGACGCCTCGTAGATCGAGGCCTCGTGACCCGCGTTGCGTCCCCGGCGGATCGCCGGCGCGTGCTGATCGCGCTCACGGCGGAGGGCGAGCGGGTGTTGCGTGGCGCGCCACCGACGGTCCAGAGCGATCTCATGAACGGCATGTCTCGCATGCAACCCGAACAGCGCGCCACGCTCGCCGAGTTGCTGGAGACGTGGGTGCTCGCGAGCGGCATCGATCTGGCCGCCCCACCAATGATGTTCGAGGACGAGCCAGCCGCTCGCGTGGCGAGTGGCTGACGAGTCACCCACTCCTCTCAACGCCGCCAGCGGCTTACCCGTCGCACCGTCGTTGGCGCCGGCGCTCGCGACGGTCGACGCGCCTCCCGAGTACGCGCCCGTCGATCAGCGTGTCGTCGTCATCTCGGGCATCGCCGTGCTGGTCGGCATCGGCGCGGCGCTCCTCGCCATCGTGCTGACCCGCCTCATCGGGCTCATCACAAATGTCGCGTACTACGGCCGGGTTGCATCGTCCTTCGTTGCGCCGAGTACCGTTAGGCTCGGCGCCTGGTCGATTCTGGTTCCGCTCATCGGCGCGTTCGTCGTCGGGATCATGGCGCGTTACGGCGCGGCAGCCATTCGCGGACACGGTATTCCTGAAGTCATGGAACGCGTGCTCTATGCGCGCAGCCGCATTGCGCCGCGCATCATGTTCCTCAAGCCGCTCTCGGCGGCAATCGCGATTGGAACGGGCGGCCCGTTCGGCGCCGAGGGACCGATCATCGCCACCGGCGGCGCCTTGGGTTCGATCGTTGGGCAGTTCGTGAGGATGACGGCCGACGAGCGGAAAACATTGCTCTCGGCCGGCGCAGCCGCGGGTATGGCGGCGACGTTCGGCAGCCCGGTGTCTGCCGTGCTTCTCGCCGTCGAGCTCTTGCTCTTCGAGTACCGGCCACGGTCGGTCATTCCCGTCGCGCTCGCATCTGCTGTCGCTGCCGGCGTACGCGCTGCGTTTGTTGGATCGGCGCCAGTTTTCTCCGTGCCCGGACTCGCGCAGCCGAATCTCGAAGCGCTCCTCGCGTACACGATCATCGGCGCCCTCGTCGGCGTTGCGTCTGTCGGCGTCACACGATTCGTCTACTGGATCGAGGATTTGTACGAGGAACTGCCGATCCACTGGATGTGGTGGCCGCTCGTCGGCGCGGTGTTCGTGGGTGTCATCGGCTACTTCGAGCCGCGAACGCTCGGCGTTGGCTACACGAACATCGACAACATCCTGTCGGGAAACATCGTTGGGAAAGCGCTCATCGTCCTTGTCGTCTTGAAATTCCTCTCGTGGGCCATCTACCTCGGGAGTGGTACATCGGGTGGTACGCTCGCGCCGTTGTTCACGATCGGTGGGGGCATCGGTGCGGCGTTAGGCGCATTGGGCATCGCCATCAGCCCATCATTCGGCATCGACGCGAATGTTGCATCGCTCGTCGGCATGGCGGCGATCTTCGCTGGCGCGTCCCATGCCTTGCTGGCGTCTGTGGTTTTTGCCTTCGAGACGACGCGCCAGCCGTTAGGCCTGCTGCCGCTGCTCGCTGGATGCAGCGCCGCGTATCTGGTGTCGCTACTGATGATGCGCAGCTCGATCATGACCGAGAAGCTCGCGCGGCGAGGCGCGCGCATCCGGACCGAGTACGCCGCTGATTACTTGAGTCAGGTGCTCGTGCGGGATGGCTCCTCACGTGAAGTCATTTCGCTTCGCGCATCCGATCGGCTCGCCAAGGTGCGCGAATGGCTGGCGGCTGGTGGCGCCGGCGCGTCGCACCAGGGCTTTCCCGTCATCGATGACAAGGGTGAGCTGTGCGGCGTGCTCACTCGTCGCGATCTCCTCAGCATCACGCACGACGAGTCGTCAACGATCGGCTCGCTGGTGACGCGCGGCGCGGTTGTCGTTTACGACGACAACACGCTCCGCGAGGCAGCCGACCACATGGTTCGCGCGGGCGTGGGCCGGCTTCCCGTCGTCTCGCGTGAAGCGCCGCGCGTCGTGATTGGTATCGTCTCGCGCAGCGATCTGCTGTCCGCGCACGAAGATAGGCTCGCCGCAGCG
>DATBBP010000316.1:0-3234 GCA_036270935.1 Gemmatimonadaceae bacterium | reverse complement strand
TTCCCTGCACCGCCGCATTCCGCCGGAAGTCGTGACCCTGATCCAGGGTGCAGATAGTACGGCTCGTCAAGCATTCGGGATCTCGGCACACCTCAGCGTGCGCGTCGAGACTCGTCAGGCGCTGCTCGAGACATCGTCGCTCCTCGCGCTCTACCGAATGCTCGCCGAGGTCCTGCGCTCGGAAATCGAGTTGCTGCGCCTCGAGCGAAAGATCGACGACGACGTACGAGGTTCGCTCTTTCAGAACCAGCGCGAGTTCTATCTGCAGGAGCAGCTCAAGGCAATTCACCGAGAGCTCGGCACGGACGACGGCGAGGATGTCGAGGGTCTCGAGGCGCAGATCGCGGCCAAGCACATGCCGGAAGCCGTCCAGACGCGCGCTTTGCGTGAAGTGCGCAAGCTGCGGCGGATGTCTCCGCTGTCCCCCGAATCCACGGTGGCGCGCAACTACGTCGATTGGTTGCTCGCTCTTCCCTGGACGGACCGCAGCGACGATGTGCTGGACGTGATACACGCGCGGCGTGTGCTCGACGAGGACCACTATGGGCTCGAGGAGGTAAAGGACCGCATCCTCGACTACATCGGCGTGCTCTCGCTGGTTGGACGCATGGAAGGACCCATTCTCTGCCTCGTCGGCCCGCCAGGCGTGGGCAAGACGTCGCTCGGGCGGTCGATTGCGCGCGCGTTAGGCAGGAAGTTTGTCCGCATGTCCCTCGGTGGCGTGCGGGACGAAGCCGAGATTCGCGGCCATCGGCGCACGTACATCGGATCGATGCCAGGACGCGTGATCCAAGCGATGCGACGGGCCGAGGTCGTGAATCCGGTGATTCTGCTCGACGAAGTCGACAAGCTCGGCCAGGATTACCGCGGCGATCCGTCGGCTGCCCTGCTCGAGGTATTGGATCCGGAGCAGAATCGCGCCTTCAACGATCATTTCCTCGAAGTCGATTACGATCTCTCGCAGGTTCTGTTCGTTACGACGGCGAATTATCTGCCTCATGTTCCCGAGCCGCTGCGCGATCGCATGGAGATCATCCGGCTCTCGGGCTACCTCGATCAGGAGAAGCTCGCGATCGCGCGGCAGTTCCTCGTTCCGCGGCAGCTGCGACAGAACGGGCTGCAACCGGAAAGCGTGATCATCGAGCCCGAGGTGCTCGGCGAGATCATCCAGGGGTACACGCGCGAGGCCGGCGTTCGTGAGCTGGAGCGCCGTATCGCGCGCATCGCGCGGAAGCTTGCGCGCCGACGCGCGGAACAGAACAGCACGGAGCGTCCGGCCGTCGCGACAGATCCGGCGGAGCCTAACGAGTTGGCAGCCGCGACGACGAGCGGCCCGGCGCACGTTGCGGTTTCGGACTTGAAGGACCTCCTCGGGAATGCGACCTACGATCCGTCGGAGTTGACGCTCGAGAGCAAGGTTGGCGTCGCGACGGGGCTCGCGTATACGACCGTCGGCGGCGAGGTGCTCGAGATCGAGGTGAGCGTCGTTGGTGGGCGGGGCAAGCTGCAACTCACCGGTACGTTGGGTGACGTAATGAAAGAGTCCGCTTCGGCGGCGCTCAGCTATGCGCGGTCGCGCGCAGGCGCATTAGGCGTCGATCGCGAGTTCCATCGGAATCGCGACTTGCACGTGCACATACCGGCGGGCGCGACACCGAAGGACGGCCCGTCCGCGGGCATCGCGATCGCCACGGCGATCGTGAGCGCGCTTACCGGCTTGCCGGTGCGCGGCGATGTCGCGATGACGGGAGAAATCACGTTGCGCGGCCGGGTGCTCCCAATCGGTGGACTAAAGGAGAAAGCAGTCGCGGCGCATCGGAACCACATTAAGCATGTGCTCATCCCGCACGGCAATACGCGCGACCTCGACGACATCCCGCCTGAAGTTCGCTCAGCGGTGAGCTTTCATCCTGTCCGCACGATGGATGAAGTGCTGAAGCTGGCGTTGGAGCAGCGCGAGGCTACCGGACGCGAAGGGTCAGCCGACCTCGTCGTTCCGGCGCCCGGAATGGTCACGCACTGAGCTCGGAGCGCCAGTGAGCGAGTCGGCTCGTGATCCGCTCGTCATTCGGGGGCTCGAGTTCATCGGTCCGATGGCGAGCCCGCATGGCTGGCGACCGGAAGCCAAGTGGCCCGAGGTCGCATTCGCGGGGCGGTCGAACGTGGGTAAGTCGTCGCTATTGAATCGCTTGATCCGGCGCAAACGCTTCGCCCGAGTTAGCAACACTCCCGGGCGTACGCGCGAGGTGAATTTCTTTCTGGTCAACGACAGCTTTGTGCTCGTGGACCTGCCCGGGTACGGCTACGCGCGCATCTCGAAAGAGCGCCGCGCCGAGTGGAAGCCGCTGATCGAGGGATATCTTCGCACCAGCACGGAGCTGCGGGGGATCGTGCAGCTGCTCGACGTTAGGCACGATCCAACGGGCGAGGACCGACAGATGCTCGACTTCCTGGCATCGCTCGGCATCCCCACGCTCTTTGCGCTCACCAAGATCGACAAGTTGAGCGCGACGCAGCGACGCGCGCGGATCCGCGAGCTCGTCGACAATCTGGGTGTGGCGGAGGACCAGGTGATCCCGTTCAGTGCCGTCACGGGCGAGGGACGCGATGAGCTAGCGGAAGCCGTGATGTCTCTCGTCGTGCAGCCAGCGTGGCGCTCGGAGGGCGCTGGACCAACGCATTAGCCTTCGACATGTCATCCTGAGGCGCGAAGCGACGAAGATCTGCTGTTCCTACCTGAGGCTTGCCTCCAACAAGGGACGCTCGATCCTTCGCTTCGCTCAAGGTGACAAGAGAAAACTCAACCGTCGCGTCATATGGCACTCCTTCCTCTCCGCGCGCTCGCTGATCGGCCGGTCACTACGGCCGCACGCGACTGGCTCGCCCAACTCGACGCCGCTCTCGACGACGCGGCGACGAGTCGGAATCGGCTCTGTCGAGAGATACTCACGCAGCTCTGGTACCCCGAGCACGCGCAAGATTGGGACACGGCCGTGAACGATTCACGCCTGCCGCTCGCGACACAGCTGGCGCTCGCCTCGATGGATCCGTGTAACATCACGCTCGAGCCGGAATACTACGCCGACTGCGATCAGGAGCGATTTCAGCGGGTCAAGCCGTTGCTCTGGCTCTGGTATTCCTTCGATCGCGCACCGGTTGGCGGACAAAATGTGTGGCTGGGCGTGGAGCTTCGACGCGTGCTCGCCCGACGCATCTTCAAGCGAAGCGGGGAGA
>DATBBP010000315.1:0-6169 GCA_036270935.1 Gemmatimonadaceae bacterium | reverse complement strand
CGCCCGCGTGCGCCCGCCGGACGGTAACACAGACATGTCAACCCACCTCAAGTGTTAGAAAGTTGTAACCACTCGCGGCGCTGACGCTCGGTGATGCTGAAACCGGAGCCGTACGTCGCTGGAATGCCGCAGGCGGCCCCGATGTTCCGGCGCCGCCTGTTGAGAGAACTGGAACACCGACGGGATTATTTACCCGCCTCGGGTCACGTGTGTTCCCTTGGGAGAATGACGCGAGCCAAATCATTTCTGCCGAGTCAGCTCGCTCACGCTGTTCGGCCCGCCATTCGTTCACTCCACCGGCGCCGCTAGGGTGTCCCCCCCCACAAGCCGTCGGTCAACTTAGGTCTGGCCCGTTTTGGTCGTCGGCGCTACGCTCTACCGGTAGACACCTAATCCCCTTTCCTCTAACCCTTTCTCCTCGTGTACAAGCTCACAGAAACGAGCTGGATCTGGCGCGACGGCGAGTTCATTCGCTGGCAGGACGCGCAGATCCATGTGCTTTCGCATTCCGTGCAGTTCGGCTCCTCGGTCTTCGAAGGGATTCGCTGTTACAGCACCTCGCGCGGTCCGGCGATCTTCCGCCTCCAGGACCATCTCCAACGCATGATGGACTCGGCCAAGATCTATCGGATGGATCTGGCCTTCTCGATCGACGAGCTGGTGGCCGCTTGCTGCGAGCTGGTCGAACGTAACGAGCTGGATTCCTGCTACCTGCGGCCGATGATCATCCGCGGATACGGCGCGGCGAGCATGGTTCCCTTCGCGAGCCCGGTGCACATCTACTTGCCGTGCTGGCCATGGGGAACGTATCTGGGCGAAGGAGCGCTCGAGAACGGCGTAGACGCCTGCGTCGCGAGCTGGAATCGCGTCGCGCCGAACACGATCCCAGCAATGGCCAAGATCGCGGGCAACTATCTTGGCGGCCAGCTGATCAAGATGGAGGCGTTGGCCAAGGGGTTCGCCGAAGCGATCGCGTTAGGCACGGATGGAATGTTGAGCGAGGGGTCGGGTCAGAATCTGTTCCTCGTTCGTAAGGGGACGCTCTACACGCCTCCGATCGACGGTACGTTGCTACCGGGCATCACACGGGAGACGGTATTGGCGCTTGCCGCGGATGCGGGGATTCCGATTCGCGAGGAGCCGCTACCGCGCGAGATGTTGTACATCGCGGACGAGGTGTTTCTCTCGGGTACGGCGTCCGAGATCACGCCGATCCGCAGCGTCGACAAGATCACAGTCGGGGCAGGAAAGCCGGGCTCAGTGACGAAGGAACTACAGCGGCTCTTCATGTCGACGGTACGTGGCGAGGCGGCCGATCCGCACGGTTGGCTGACCCACGTGCGCGCGGAGCGAGCCGCATTGAGCGCTGAGAGTAGAGAGTAGAGACTGGAGAGTAGAGAGTAGAGAAGAGAGGCGCGTCGAAGACGGCGCGTCGAGAACGGCGCGTCGAAAGCTGCGCGCCGAAAACTGCGCGCCGAAAACTGCGCGCCGAAAACTGCGACCAACAAGGAAATCGGGCGCGCGCCTCTCTGCTCTCTCTACTCTCTACTCGCTACTCTCTGCTCACTCCAGGCCTCACGAGCCTGTCCTCGACTTTGGACGGACGGCGCATCCGCCCTCCATTAAGTGAAGTCGTAACTTGAACTTCGGACGGCAGGACCGTCGGCGCATCGAATGCAACGCCCAGCTTCCGGCATCCACTCGGAGCTGCCCATGCGCCTCGCTTGTACACTCACTTTTGTGGCCGCGCTAGCCGGCCCAGTCGCTGGCTGCGATCTCGCCGGCGTGACGGGCATCGATCCCAACGCGCCGACGAATCTGACCTATCAGCTGATCCCCAGTGGCAATCCAAGCGCCCCTCTCGGCGTCATTCTCAGCTGGGATGTGCCTGCGAGCGGCAGCGCGGTTTCCTTCGATGTGTACGGACGCGCGGCAACGAACCAGGATTGGGCACTCCGCGCGACGACGACGTCGCCAACGTTTCACGATCTCGTGCCCGAACTGCAGTACTACGTGGTTGCGAATGACGACCAGGGCAATTTTCTCGGTCAAACATCCACGATCACGGTCGATCGACAGAGCGAGCTGCCGGCGCCGCTCGGGCTCCATTCCATTTCGCTCAACGGCGCAATTCAGCTCGCGTGGTCGAGCAATGCCCTCGACGCCAATCGAAGCGCGTTCGACTACTATCGGGTCTACTCCGGTTCGTTTGACGCGGCCCACAGCGTTTGCAGCTCGTGGAATCTCGAAGGGTCGACGGTTTCCGACGCATTCCTCGTCGCGAACCTGGTGAATGGTGACACGCGTTGCTATGCCGTGAGCGCCGTGAGCCGTGACGGGCATGAGAGCAGCTGGAGCAGCGCTACGCACGACACTCCTCGTTATGACGCGCGCAACGTCCTTGTGTACTCGCACGACGTGCGCACTGACAGCAGCGGCTTCCTCTTCTACGACGAGAGCACGCACGCGTACGGGAAGGTCAGTGCGGCAACGCAGTCGAGCCTCGATTTCACTATCGAGCGACACTCTGATGGCACCCTCTGGTTCGCTCCGGCGCGCACGGATGTCTTGCTGTCGACCTATGGCAGCAGCCAGATACCCGATCTCACCTCGATCGACAAGGCGCCCGCCAATTCCCTAGCAAACGTTACGATCGAGGCCGTACCCGGCTATGGCTACGTGTTCAGTACGCGCAAGAGCGATGGCGTCCACTATGGCGCCCTGCGCGTCGCCTATGTCGCGGCGGATTATGTGGTGTTCGACTGGTCGTGTCAGAGTGCTGTCGGAAACGTCGAGCTGCTGAGAGTGGGAGAGTAGACGGTAGACAGTAGACAGTAGACAGTAGACACTAGAGAGTAGAGAGTAGAGAGTAGAGAGTAGAGAGTTGATCGCGCCACGCGCCACGCTTCACTCTCTACTCTTTTCCGTCTACCGTCTACCGTCTACCGTCTACCGTCTACCGTCTACCCCATTAGGTTGCGCCCTGAATCACTTCCGACGAGCTTTCCGCCATGTCGTCAGTCGTGATCGACGGAGCATCATTACGAATCGAAGACGTTTTCGCCGTGGCCACGGGCGAAGCGAGCGTAAAACTGGCGCCGGCGGCGCGTGAGCGGACGCGCGTGACTCGCCGAATCGTCGAAGATCTCGTCGCACGGAACGCCGTTGCGTATGGCGTGACGACCGGCTTTGGCAAGCTCTCTGAGATCGCCATTCCCGCCGACCGCCTCGCGGAGCTCCAGGTCAATCTCGTCCGCAGTCACGCCGCCGGCGTCGGGGCCTTGCTCTCCGAGCGAGAGGTGCGCGCGATGATGTTGCTGCGGGCCAACGTCATCGCGAAGGGTTACTCGGGCGCGCGGTCCGATCTCGCCGAGCTGCTCGTCGCAATGCTCAACGCGCGGCTGCATCCGCCGATTCCGGAGCAGGGAAGCGTGGGCGCGAGCGGCGACCTTGCACCGCTCGCTCATCTCGCGCTCTCGCTCATCGGCGAGGGAACGCTTGCGCACAATGGGCGAGTCGGGCCGGCGCGCGAGATGCTCAACTCGTGCGGATTGGAGCCGGTGACGTTAGGCCCCAAGGAAGGCCTCACGCTCATCAACGGCACCCAATCGCACACGGCGATCGCCGCGCTCGCGATCGTCGAGTGTCATCGTTTATGGCGCGTCTCGCACCTCTCCGGCGCGATGTCGCTGGAGGCGTTGCTCGGAACGCCCGTTGCGTTCGACGAACGAATTCAAGAGGTGCGCGGTCAACTCGGACAAGCCGCGTCGGCGGCGCTGCTCCGGGAGCTGCTCGCCGACAGCGAGATCCGTGAGTCGCATCGTTATGGTGATCCGCGCGTTCAGGATGCCTATTGCCTGCGGTGCATGCCGCAAGTTCACGGTCCCGTGCTCGACGCGATCGATTTCGCCTCGTCGGTGGTCGGGCGCGAGCTGAACGCCGCGACAGACAACCCACTCGTCTTCGAGTCGGGCGAGCTGCTGAGCGGGGGCAATTTTCACGGTCAGTCCGTCGCGATGGTTCTGGACTTTCTCGCGATCGCGCTCACCAACCTCGCGACGATTGCCGAACGACGGATCGATCGCTTGGTGCATCCGGACTTGAATCAGGGGCTGCCACCATTTCTCACCGCCGATCCCGGCGTGAACTCCGGGTTCATGATGGTGCAGGTGACCGCCGCATCGCTCGCGAGCGAATGCAAGGTTTTGTCGCACCCCGCGAGCGTCGACACGATTCCAACGGATGGGAGCAAGGAAGACGTCGTGCCGATGGCCATGGGTGCCGCATGGAAGCTTCGACGCATCGTGCGCAACGTCCGCTACGTGCTTGCGATCGAGTTGCTCAGTGCGGCGCAAGGCATCGATTTCCGGTCGCCGCTCAAGCCGGGACGCGGCGTCATCCGCGGGCATGCGGCGGTACGCCGCCTGGTCCCTCCGCTGACCAGGGATCGCGCACTCGCGCCCGATATCGAGCTGCTCGCCGCGGCGATCGAGCGCGGCGAGTTTGGTCCGTATTGAGAGAATTATCATGACCTCGAGCACGATCGCGCCGGAGCACTCCGACACCAAGGGACGCGTCGTCCGCGCGCCGCGTGGAACGACGATCAGTTGCAAGAGCTGGCAGCAAGAAGCAGCGCTCCGAATGTTGATGAACAATCTCGATCCCGACGTCGCGGAGCGCCCGCAGGATCTCGTGGTGTACGGTGGCACCGGTCGCGCAGCCCGTAGCTGGGAAGCATTCGACGCGATCGTCCGCACGCTGCGAACGCTTGCGAATGACGAGACACTGCTGGTCCAGAGCGGTAAGCCGGTCGGCGTGTTTCGCACGCATGCGTGGGCGCCGCGCGTGCTCATCGCGAACAGCAATCTCGTTGGCCGTTGGGCGAACTGGGATTACTTCCGCGAGCTCGAGCGCGCCGGCTTGATCATGTACGGCCAGATGACCGCTGGCTCTTGGATCTACATCGGCTCACAGGGAATTCTGCAGGGCACTTACGAGACGTTCGGCGCCGTGGCGCGCGAGCATTTCGGCGGAACGCTCGCGGGACGATTCGTGCTCACGGCTGGTCTCGGGGGAATGGGCGGCGCGCAGCCGCTCGCGGCGACCCTGAACGGCGCCGCGCTCCTCGGCGTCGAGGTCGACGAGGCGCGCATCGACAAGCGTCTTGCCACTGGCTACTGCGATCGCAAGACGCATCGCCTCGACGAGGCGCTGTCGTGGATTCGCGAAGCGACGGCGGCGCGGCGAGCGCTTTCGGTCGGCATCGTCGGCAACGCGGCCGAGGTCCTGCCGGAGCTCGTTAGGCGCGGCGTGACGCCCGATGTGCTCACCGATCAGACGAGCGCGCACGACACGCTCAATGGGTATGTCCCCGCTGGCTTCACACTCGACGCCGCGGCCGAGCTGCGCCGCCGCGATCCCACGGCGTACGTCGCGCGATCGACGGCATCGATCAGCGAGCACGTTCGCGCGATGCTCGAGATGCAGCGTCGCGGCGCCGTCGCGTTCGACTACGGAAACAACATCCGCACCGTCGCTCTCGATAACGGCGTCACGGATGCCTTCTCGATTCCAGGATTTGTCCCCGAGTACATTCGGCCGTTGTTCTGTCAAGGGAAGGGACCGTTCCGCTGGGTCGCACTTTCTGGCGACGAACGCGATCTCGCTCGGACGGACGAGCTGGTCCTCGAGCTCTTTCCTAACGACGCGCATCTCCGTCGCTGGATCGAGCTCGCGCGCGAGAAGGTGCACTTCCAAGGATTGCCAGCCCGTATCTGCTGGTTGGGACAGGGTGATCGCGCGCGGTTCGGTGTTGCGCTCAATGACCTCGTTTCGCGCGGCGAGCTGTCGGCACCGATCGTGATCGGTCGCGATCATCTCGATACGGGCAGTGTTGCCTCGCCCTTCCGCGAGACCGAGGCCATGAAGGACGGCAGCGACGCGATCGCCGACTGGCCGATCCTGAATGCGTTGCTCAACACGGCAAGTGGTGCATCGTGGGTCTCGTTTCACCACGGCGGTGGCGTGGGCATCGGCAATTCCCTGCATGCGGGGCAGGTGATCGTCGCCGACGGCACGCCTGAGATGCGCGTGCGACTCGAGCGCGTTCTCACGAACGATCCCGGGATCGGCGTCGCACGCCACGCGGACGCCGGATACAACCAGGCGC